>NZ_JAUBQH010000036.1:0-65607 GCF_036701145.1 Microcoleus sp. Pol17C6 | reverse complement strand
CTTTTCTTGTTTTATTGACCCTACATTAGATTCTTCTGAGTCCTTGTGTCAAGCCTAATTGAGATGCTCTTACCCTGATCTGGGGACTCGTTGAGGACTGTGGAGGACAGAACCTTAGACTCTGACTACCAAAACTTGATTGGTGTACCAGAAACGGCGGCTAATTCTGCTAGAAGGGAAAGAAGCTTGGGCGATACATTTCGCCTCAAAATCGAGGGCCCTTTGGAATTTATTACTACTCCTTCGGACGCCCAGCGTCAAGGAAATCCTTTACCTCCAAAACAAACCGACAGCGGTACAGAAGCGGGAGTTCAGCTTCAGCTAGGACTTTAGCAATTTTAAATGAATTCATTTAAAGCAAGCGATCGCGGAACCCACTTTTTGACTCTCGGAGTTATTGTGACTGCGATCGCTTTTTTATCAGAGTTTTATCACAAGTTTTGTGCGGTTTCGATCACACAAGGTTCTCTATTGTGAACCTAAAATTAGACCAATTAAACTTCCGATACAGACCGATTAGATACATATCTTTACAATAGCGCATAAAACTGGCGGTGAAGGTGATGGGAAAGGCTCAACTGATCGATTATTTGCGGGGGGAGTTGGCGATATCGAATTCAGCGATCGCCGTTGCTCTCCGACACGGTGAACAAGATGCCAGCGAACTGCCGATGGTTCTGTGGCAATACGGGTTAGTAACACTGGAACAGTTAAACCTAATTTTTGATTGGTTGCAAGCTCAGCCGACTTAGCAATTTAAAATCCTGAGTTAAAAAATATGGATATCGCATTGCAATTTTTTGACAAATAAAGCTTGCACAAACGGTCGTCTAAAAGTATAGGGTTGAGTGTTTAGGTTGAGGGTGGGCCTTATTTTGTCCCAATTAGAAAAATATAAATATACAGTAGGGACACAGCAGTGCTGTGTCCTCATTTTTTTGCCGCATAAAATAAACTGCTTTCATATCAAATCGGGCAGCATCGGAATTAATATTACCCACAACTTTCGAGACGGTAGTGCCGTGTCCTCTATATCATGTCACTCGTCGTGCAACCGGAAACGCTATCAATCTGTCGAAGATGCGATCGCAGACGGCATAAAACAAACCCCACCAACTTTTAGGTTGCCGGGGCGTGTCTTATTTAATTTGGTGGCGGGAAGTGGATTTGAACCACTGACCTTCGGGTTATGAGCCCGACGAGCTACCAGGCTGCTCTATCCCGCGTCGCTTTGTCTCTCTCTAATATAAACATATCTTTCTGAAAATTGCAACCCCTAAATCAAAAAAACTTTTTAGATTATGGGAGGGGTTGCTTAAATCGGCTCAGAGTCTCGATCGTACTAAAGCATCGAAACTTCCCCGATTACCTCCAAGCGCTTGAAGTCACTGAGAGTGAGGTAAGTTTCCGAAAGAGTTTCGGCGATCGTCGGAGTGATCCACCCCAACTGCTTGAGCAAGTGAATCGCCACAGCAAATTGAGCGCGCTTTCCTCCATCCGTCACCTTAATTGCCAAGCCCATGCCTTCGCCAACGCGGCCAATGCACTGCACCCCTTCGGCGCCGGATTTGCTCACCAATTCCCCTTGAGTCAAGCGCATCAGTTCCGTGTCAAATTTGCCCTCACCAGCAACCATCATCGGGTGATGAGTCATAGCGCGGACAATCCGTTCCATATCCACATTGTTGCCGGAGGCTAACTGAGCGTACAAAGACGCCATTTGCCCCAACTGCAACAGATAGGTAGGAGCGCCGCAGTCGTCGCGAGCGCTGATAAACTCTTCGGCAGGCATTGCCAGCAAGTCAGCCACTTTGCCCAAAATAAGCTGCTGGACGGGATGTTTGCGGCGCAAATAAGTTTCCAGAGGCCAGTGCAGTTGCTGGCAGACAGCCAGCATTCCGGCGTGTTTGCCGGAGCAGTTGTATTGCAGGGCGCTCTTTTTGCCTTCGGGAATGGGGCATTGAAGTTTAGAGGGGTCAATGTCGCAGCGCCACAGGACGTTAAATACCTGGCGCGATTGCTCGATCGTACCTTGATGGGAACTGCAAATAATCGCTAAATCTCGATCAGTCAATTCGTAGCGTTCTAAAGTGCCAGTCGCCGTCACCGCCAAAGCTTGAAAAGGCTTGAGTGAAGAACGGACAAATGAGGCCGTTTCCGAGTTACCAGCAACAGACAGAACGCGCCCGCGGTTGTCGCAGACAGCGGCCTGGGCGCGGTGCCTCGATTCCACAATACCTTCGCGCAGCAATGTGACTTCCAGTTCGGGAGCTTGGGTTCGTTTTCCCCTTGTCATATCAATTTTAGATTTTAGATTTTAGATTTTAGATTGGGGTTCAGGAAGTTAGGAGTTGCGAGCTGCCAGTTAAGAGTTATAAAGTTAATCTTTCTGCGATCGTTTCTCACTCATGCACTCCGTGTGCGTTGTTGGCTGTGGGCGGCAATCTCAAAACTCAAAACTCCCTTCCATTCCCGATTACAAACAACTCCAAGTTAGTCCCCCGGCAACCAGCAATACTGTCAAACCATAAAATGTCTGCCGCAGACGCCTGAGAATTGGTTCTAGTTGGTAGTTGACAATCAACTGATCTTGAAGCAAAACTTCGGGAGTTTTAGGCCAAGATTGACAATCGTACCAGCCAGACTCTTCGTAGACGACCGTGGGATTTGAAAGGCGCGATCGCACGTAGAACCAACCCAAGTAGAGCCGCAGCAAAGCTAATCCTAGAATAAAACTGGCACCTGCGGCACCGCTGAGGACAAACTGAGCTGGATACTTGACAGGAGCAAAGCTAGAAGCAGCTATTGGCCCCGATACCAAGCAACTCCAAGCCCACACCCAAGCTAGTTTTGCCAGGTATCCGGGCCAATTGAGTGTTACCCAGCTAAAAAACCAGGATTCTTTAAGTTCTTGGTATTCATTGATCGGTCGCTGTTCTTGCGGAACGGGACAAATAGAAGCAGAAACGTTTTTCACATTAGCCATCCTCACGGCGTGGGGGAAAAGTCAATGCGTTCGGCGTGTCCCCAGAACGCTTCTAAATTGTAGAACTCCCGCTCTTGAGGCTTCAAGATGTGAATGATTGCGTCGCCGTAGTCCATGACCACCCAACTAGCGTCTGATAGGCCTTGTGTACGCAGTGGCAAGCGTTGCCACTCTTCTTCCACTTGGTCTGCTATCGCTTGGGAGATGGCTCGTACCTGCACGTTGGAAAATCCGGTGATGATCGCAAAGTAGTCTGCCAAATAGCATACTTCTGACACCCGGAGCAATACAATATCTACTGCTTTGCGGTCATCGGCTGCTTGGGCAGCGGTCACGATCAGGCCGCGAGCTTCGTCTGAGGAGGTGCCGTCGGTTGCTGTAGACTGAGCCCTGGAGTATTCGAGTTGAGTTAGATCTGACATTCAGTGTTTAATTTCCTAATTGATACGGTAAGAGGGAATCGGTGCGCTACGAGCGATCAATTGTTGGCAGTTTGAGACGGGAAATAGGAGTTAGGTTGAAGCCAAAAGTAAGGACAGGATTTCTGGTAAATTTTACTTTTAACTTGTGATTTGTTCGATCGACTGCTTCGTCGAATTTCCTGTTTCCGGCGATTCGCGGGCCATTTGCAGCGCCCAATTCCGCGTAAGTACGGTGCGGGGGTGGATGTAGCAGCGAGTTTCTAGCAAATATTTAAGAGAATAATCGCTAGTTTGCCACACGGCTGCATAAAGATTTTGCAAGCTTGCCTCGCGCAGTGCTTCTAGTTGGGCTGTGTTGCCGCGGCTCGGCTCTATGGTATCTGCTATGAATACAGTACAACTGAGCTGGCTCATGTTTGGTCTGCCAAGGGTGTGATTGGCGATTGCGTCCAAAATTTCTCGATCGACCACCCCGAATTCGTCTCTGGCGACGATCGCGCTGGCGTCTGCGTGCAGCAAATGCGGGTGTGCTTCCAACACTGAGTCTAACTCTAAACCCTCCGTCCTTGCCATTTGCAGCAGCAGTTGAGGTTTGAAGTATTTTGCCAAATCGTGCAACAAACCGGCCGATCGGGCTTTTGCTTCGTCGAGGCCGTAATGGCGAGCCAAGTCACCTGCTGTCTGTTCGACTCCCAGAATATGTTTGATGCGGGCAGCAGGAACTCTGTCTGACAGCCAAGCTAGAACGTTTTCGCGCGCGGGTGCAAGTGTCAAATATTAACTCCAAAATTGTATGAGCTACTATTTTAGCGTTTTGTTTCGATCGGCTGCGGTGTCGCGCACCCAGGGGTGTGGTGGCTTCTGGGATGGGGAGGGGTGACACTCAAGGTATGGAATTTGACGTATCCGCTCAAGAATCCGGGGTAAATCACTCAACGATACACCTCAAATGACGCAAAATCTTTCCTGAGTGGGTAGTCCGCCCCGAATTATTGAGCGGATACGAATTTGAAATTTTTGTCTTTCATCAAACTGTGGCAAATTCTGTCAAAGGTCTTTTGCTAGGATGGTGAAACCCCAAAACAATATCGCCCTTAGAAATTCCTGCTGCTAGTAAATCATCAACTACGCACAAATCCGTCCAATCTTCTTCCACCCAAATTTTACCATCTTTAATCCGAAGATACATGGTAATGTGGCGGAGCCGTTTTTTGCCATCCCAGCCCGAACGAAACCATAGATAGTGATCTCGTTCTTCGTCAAAGGCTAGACGATCCTCTGGCTCTAATTCATCTAGTGCGATCGCCCCTTTGACGGTCATTTCATAATATCCAGTCAATATTTGTTTAATTGTATTCCGATAGTATTCTAATTTATCCATTGCAGAATTTCCTCCTTTGCCATTTCAACTACCATTAACAAAAGCTGATTTTCATTAGTAATTACTTGGATTGACTTGCGTTTAAAAAAATCTTGGTATACGATATCATCAATTGCCAAATAGAGCCTGTATTCGGGAGCCGTGAGTTGAATCAGATTTCGGTAGACAATGTATTGACCGAGTGCGCCGTGAAAATCATACATTAGCGATCGCCCAATAAAGCTCTTAATTTCAACAACTATTTTTTGTCCTTGGCGTTCTGCGGCGATCGGCTTTTCTGCTGCTAGATCGGCATACAACTCCGCATCCTCATATTTGATGAAGTACGGGTCAGCCGTAATTCTCCAACCATCTTTTAGCAGGGCATTTTTAACTGCATTGTGATAAATGTCTTTGGCAGGCATTGTAAAAACAGTTAAATATTACTCGCTCTTTAAATACAGTAAATAAATTATAACTCTTAAGAGTCGGTTTCACCAAGAAACAAATAACGGTCGTTACTCACTAACCTAATGAGCTTATTATTTCGGCAAAGGCTCCAATATTTTCTCACCATGACTCGCTGCCACCGCCGCAAATAAAGTTTCATAATGATTCAAAGCTTCCTCAAATCCGTAATTCTCCACAGCATAATTTCTGCCTTGCTCGCCCAACGCATCCACCTTAGCAGGGTGCAAGTACAAATCCTCAACAGCCTCAGCCAAAGCCTGCGGATCTTCCGGCGCTACCACCACCCCGCCACCGCTTTGCTGCACTGCTTTTTGAGCGGTACCAGTTTCGGGAACCGAAGCCAAAATTGCCCGACCGCTGGCGAGAATTACTTGAATTTTTGAAGGCATATTGAAGTTAGTAACGCGGCGCTTTTGTACGACTAAACTAACATCAGCAGCAGCTAACAAGTCGGGCAATTTTTCTCGCGGTTCAAAGGGCAGCAGCATTACATTATTAGCTTTATAAGTTTCGCAATCTTGTTGCAAGCGGGCGAGTGCTGTTGATTCCCCCACAATTACAAAAGCGATTTCGGTTAGGTGTTTCAAACGAGCCGCTGCTTGGACAACTGTTTGCAAGCCTTGAGTGAGGGCAATATTGCCTGCATAGAGAACGACAAATTTGCCCTTGAGTTTGTGAGTTTCTCGAAATGAATTACTTTCCTTGGGTAAGGGCCGAATGAAATTGACATCAACCCAATTGGGAACGCAAACTATTTTTTCGGGGGGTACTCCCTGAGAATGCAATTTTTTGACAAAACCGCTGTCGATGACGCTGACTTGGCTGGCTGTGCTATAGGCCAATTTTTCCAAAGCGTCAGCAATGCGAACTAGCAGTCCGTTTTTTTTGACCAAGCCGACGCGCACGGCTGCTTCTGAGACGATATCCTGAACGTTGAGGACGATCGGGCAAGCGCGAATCCAGCCATAAAAGGCGACTGGGACGCAAATCGGTAAAGGGGGCATTGTCGAGAAAATCACGTCGGGACGCCAGCCTCTGAAAGCTTGGACGGCGCTGGAGACGACAAAACTGCCGTCTAGCAAAAGTCTGTCTAGGAGGGTGGGGTGGGGGCCGTTGACGCGCAGATAGCTGCGCTGAATTGTGACGCCGTTGTGTTCTTCGGTGAGGTAAAATTTGCCCTCATATTGCGGATAAATCCGGCGCTGCGGATAGTTGGGCATTCCTGTGACGACTCGGACTTGGTGGCCCCGCTTGACTAGGCCTTGCGCTAGTTCTGTCATCAGGGGGGCAATGCCGATCGGCTCTGGATAATAGTTATAGGAATAAATTAGAATACGCATAATATTTATTTTGAAGCAAATTGTCCTCCAGCCGCGTGCATCGAGCCTGCACCCGCAGAATTGCAGAGGATGTGGTTGGGTTCCGGGTAGGACAATAGGGGGCGAGGCGATCTTCCACTCCTTGGGAAAGAAGCCGCCCTGACCGGGCGGGTATCGCGCCCTCAGCTAATGTTTTTTCGCATTACCAGGCAGTTGCGGCGATCGTCGGTACGGATATACCGAAGGTCGTCTGTGAGCTTGTACATGAACACCAGTCCCCTTTCTCCCTCTCTGTCCAAAGGATCGCGCTGCTCTTGCATGATCGAGTGCAGCTTTGCTTCTAAGTTGAAGGGTTGACCCCTGTCCCAAATCCTAATTTCTAAGTAATCGGCAAACACTTTTACCTCAATGTCTATGGGCGTCGAGGGGGGCAAGTTCTGGTGAGCGTGGCGGACAGCGTTTGTAAAGCCTTCGTTGATTATCAGCCGGCACTGCCACCAGAAATCCGCTGGTATCATGGGCAAAACGATATTCTCCAACCATTCCAAAATGGATGTTAAAGCATTCAGGTCTGTTTCAACCTGCAGGTGCCACTCGGCCTTTGGTTGCTTGTCTTTCATCTTTCTTCCCCCTGGTCGGCCCCCACCACCGCTGTACTCAGCGGCGGAGGGAGAGAAAAAGGAGGGCAAGGTCTTGGCAACATATTAGTTAAGTCAAGCTTGAGTTGAAGAAGCCCGTTTTGCCTCAAGGTGAGCATTCCTTTCGCACCATTTACTCGCACAGCAAATGAGAGACTTCCGATACTGTAACCCGCCTCGGTAGGGCGTTTAAATAGGGAAAATTCCCGAGTCAGCTTGCGAGGAAGTGATTTAAGCATCGACCGTGTTAGCAGTCGCTACTTTTCTAAACACAGGTGAGTTCTTCTCGTCCTCGAAAATCATGCTGGGATCATTCGAGTATGACCTCGAACTCGCCAATTGCTAATTATTAATGCTCCGATTGCAGAGCTGGCAACTAGCTGTGCATTTTCTGGGCGTGTGAATTTTAACACTTAATGCTAACGTAGCTATCGCTAGCGATCGTCTGCTTGACTAAGTATCGAGTTCGACTTCCCGCCCCCCGTTGGCAACAGCACCTCAAAGTTCAGCGGTGGGTTGTTGAGGGTTCCTACACAGCGCCACTATTTTTGTTAAACAGGACTGTTACAGTTTTGACAATTAGTTTGAGGTCATACACCAGGCTCCAGTTTTGTTGGTATTTTAAATCTAAACGGATGACATCTTCAAAATCGCGGACTTGAGAGCGACCGTTGACTTGCCATTCCCCTGTCATCCCGGGTTTGACATCCAAACGCTGCCACTGAGGGACTTCGTAACGCTCAACTTCGTCTGGGGTAGGCGGTCTAGTGCCCACTAGACTCATTTCGCCTTTGAGCACGTTCCAAAACTGCGGCAGTTCGTCGAGGCTGGTTTTGCGTAAGATGCGCCCGACTTTGGTAATCCGCGGGTCGTTGTCATTTTTGAAAAATGCGCCAGAAGCCTGGTTTTTGATTTGGGCTTTCATGGCTTCGGCGTTGGTACACATCGATCGAAATTTCCAAATCCGAAATTGTCTACCCATCCAGCCACAGCGGGTTTGACCGAAAAATATCGGGCCTGGATCGTTGATAGTGATGGCTGCAGCTATAGGTACGAGCAAAATTCCTGTAATTATCAAACCGACGATTGCCCCAACGATATCTATCAGCCGCTTCACCCACGATTGCACTGAGGGGTGCGTCATCGGTAGCTGATTGTCCGAGGGGTTGGTCTCTGTGGGAGTTGAGGTTGCAGAGGGCTGCTCGATCGTCAGCACTTGATCTAGGCTGGTGAGAGCAAATACTGCCATCACCTGCGGCTTGAGGCTTCGGAGCACCAAGTCGCTACCACGCTGTTTGGCAAATTTCAGATTGCTGACTAAAGCACCGATCCCGCTACTGTCGATGAATGTCGTCTGACTGAAGTCTAGGACAATCTTGCTGGGAACGGTGGTGCTTTCCGAAAAAAGTTGCTGGCAGGTTGTCTTGAAGTTAACAGCTTCAAGTACGCTCAAGCGCACGGGTATGTGAACTGAGGGAATCTCGTCCGAGTACGTTACCCGAAAATCTGCCTCTGGGGTTTGACTGACCATGAAGTCCTGGTTTCAAATTTCAAGCTGATGTCTTTAGCCTATTCTGTCCTAGCAGCTCCACCTTTACCAAATATTATGGTTAACAAAAGGCTAGCTTTATACAAACTTTACAAAAACGCCTGCAAACTCGCCCACCGAGAATGATATCAAAGGCAAAAATAGACTTAAGTCTACCAGTGCCAGTTTTGGCCCAAAGATTTTTGAACGCAGTCGCTGCCAAACTTTGACATCGGAATCAAGATTTTTGTGGATTCAGGCCGCTTAATCTTGTCGTTAATAATTTTCCTGCCTGTCTTGCACCGGATAGCCATCGCAGTTAACAGTTAACAGCTAACACAGAAGTCAACAGTTAACGGTTAACTGGAAAACCCCCGTAACAAGCGTCGGGGGATGAGGTTAAGAATTGTAGACGTTTTCTGACTGGGAGGTTTCGCGGGTGATGGGTTTGACTTTGGCTTTGGCTTTGGCTGCGTTGCGTTTGAGGGCCTGGAGACGAGCTTCGTATTTAGCCCGCTGCTGTTTTTTGGAGGTTTGCTCGATTAAGGTTTTTAAGGCGCTGCCGAGGCTTTTGTAGGCGTTTGGGAGAGTGTAGCCGAAGCGGGTGGCGAGGGCGAGGGCTTTTTCGTCTGCGTCTACTGCTTCTTTTAAACTTTTCTCTCCGTTGTTTTTTTGGTAAAGTCTCCAGCCGGAGACGCCGCACAGGGATAGGGCTAATAACAGCAGCAAGCCGTCTTGCACCCAAAGTTCGCCGACAGCGCCGCCTAAACCAATGGCCAGGGCCGCCATTTCCCAACCGTCTCTGGGGATGGTGTCGTTTTGGATTCTGGCGACTTCGTGCCAAAATAGGAGGTTGCGCTGATCCATTGCTAGCTGTTCCCAGCGGATCAGGTCTATTTGGATTTCTACCTGGTCTTTGCCTATTTCTTCGCTGCGGATCAGGGTAGGATTAACTTCTATTGTTTTTTCTACTGTTACCCAACTTTGGAGTTCTGGGGGCAGTATGTTTTTCAAGCGCCGGATCTCACTCATCTCGGCTCTTGCTGTAGAGGTTGCATAGGATGTCATAGCTCCGGCCTATTGATTTTGCAAAGGTTAATATATGTCTATTTCTGGAGTATAGCAAACCTTGAATCCAAATATAGTCGAGTAACGGGGGTCGATCGACCAATACTTGCAATTTTACTTGATTTTAGTCTCTGGGGGCGATCGCAACTGCCTGCTAGATCCTTGACTTTCGACTATTTCATCAACGCTTCGATTTCTTGCCGTAATTTCGACCAAGCCGACCAAACTTCCGGCTTAGAAGTTATGCCTTTTTGAACTAAAACAACTCCGTCAAATACTTCAGCAATTCCGTACAAACCTCGCCGTAGAGATTCATCGGTAAAACGCACTCCCGCCAGAACTCTACCTCGGTCAACGGGAACTTTTAAATTGTTTTGCTGCAACTGCCACAACTCCAGAAACTCATAATTAATCAACAGCTAAATTTTTTAAAGTGGCGCCCACTAAATCCGTGTAATATGAGTCTAACAGCTTGTTTTATTTTCAGTTATGGAAAATATTTATCATGGTAAATACAGGAAAGTCTTCTTTTTGTCCCCATATCCTCTCTTTTTTTGCCTCGTTTAACATTCATTTTTTTCTCTTTTTTTGCTACATGAGCGCGCTCGCCCACAGTCGGGTGTTCTATCGCGCACAGTAGCGAGTCGGAGCGCCCGCTGCTGGCACTAACTAATGGTCTACCCCCCCTTTCCTTCTTGCAGCGGATATTACCACTCTTCGGGGATTTACACACATTATTCAGACGCGATTTAAATGATTAAAGTGACTTGAGAAGACCGCTTTCCAACTGATAAATTGCTGCCATAATCCCGCTTTCAGGATTTGTGAGCAGCGACTTTTTGACATCTTTCAAGTATTCTACAATGTGTGCCCGCAAAATCGGTCTTTCTACTTTGACGGTGTGATTGTAATCCCACAAATCCCAAATGATAATTCCGATGCCGACAATCGGGTCGATTAAACTTACTCCCAACTGACTAGCAACTGTACCGCCTGTTTTTGTGGCTACCTTGGCGGCGGCTTTGCTGGCAACTTTTGCCGTAACTTTACTACCAACTTTAGCTGCGACTCCCAAAATTAAGGGTTTAGCAACCAAGTAACCGCTACCGCCAACTAATACTTTTAATGATAAATTCGAGACATTTCCTTTGTCGCTAATAGTGGTGGCAATATCGTTCAGGTATTTGTCCCACTGTACTTGCGGTATGTTATAATTGTTTTGAACTACTTTCACATTCTTGCTAACTTCTGATATATACAAGTTAGCAGTATCTTGAGTGATTAATTGAAATCGCAGTTGAGCGTTTTTGGGGACCAGCACTCGGTTAGCAAATTCTCTTTGAAAGTCTTCGGTTAATTTTTCGGAAACAGCTTGAGAAGCTGCTGTCATATCAAATCTGTTGAGTACGGCAGATTTCACGAAATTAAAAGGTACGGTAAACTCCATCTTTTTTTGATTGAAGTAATCGAAGTACCAATCCAGGAAGCTATTGTCTACTCGGGCAATTACTTCGGTTTCCCATTTGTCCAATTCTTTTGATGCGAAAGTTTCGGCTGTTGTATGGGATTGTTGGATAGCGTTTTTAATGTCTTGGTTGACTTTGCTAAAATCGTGCGGCGGGGAGACGACAACTGCTGTGGTTCCGGTATTGGTTAGGGACTGGGAAATTAGAAAGTTACCTAATAGGGGAATGATGACTACTAAAATTACGATCGTCCAAATCATCGGTGTCACTGTTTTGATAAACTGACCGATAACTCTGAGACGTTCTGTTTTCTCTGAATAGCTAATTTCTTCCTTGTCTTGACTCATGGCGGTTTCTCAACTGATGAGAGTTGGGCTAGTTTCGATTATAGGCGATCGTACTTGCGATCGTGTTACGGGCCTGTGGCCTGGGATTCTGGAAAGGTTGGGGAAAAGTCCGCGCTAGTGAAGCTATACCACCGAAAATCGCCCGTTTTTAATTCTTGACTGCATAGAAATTAAAGTGGTACTATTTTTGAATATATCTCAAGCTGTTAATATGACCTTAGATCCTTTGCTCCGCAAGCTAGCAGCCATAAATCAAGCTTTATCTGCCATTTCAGCAGAAACCTGCACGGCGCCCGGATGCAATCAAGCAGTTTCCAAACCCGGTCACAAATTATGCTACGAACATTGGAAAGCTAACAACGTTCAACCCGTGTCAGCGCCCAAACCTAAACCCCAACAATCCTCTTCCCCCTCACTTCTGTCCGCTACCAGCATCAGCGAGAAACTAGAAATATCAAAGCACAAAGTCAACCCTATTTTAGCAGAATTAGGATTAGTAAACAAAGAGCGCAACGGCTGGGTAGCCACTAAGCGGGGAATAGGTTTTGGGGCGGTGCAAAAAACCTACCCTCAAGACAACACTCCTTATGTGCTTTGGCCAGAATCTATACTGACAAATCCAGTTTTTCGGGCGACTATTGAGAGTCTTAAAGGTGACAATTCAGAACAGAGCAAAACAGAAGTAAACACAAACCTAGGGTTCCGGGAAAAGTTTCGGGCGAGTGCACAGCATCGAACAACCGACGGTCATTTTGTGCGGTCTAAAGCTGAAGTTTTGATTGATAATTGGCTCTATATGGCGGAGCTAGTTCACGCCTATGAACGCCGACTACCCATAGAGGAAGAAGCTTACTGTGACTTTTATATTCCTGGCGGAAAGGTGTATATTGAATACTGGGGATATGAGAACAACCCCGAGTATGTTGCGCGTCAGAAAGTCAAGCAAGAACTATATCAAAAGTACGAACTCAACCTAATTGAGTTAACAGATGAACATATCAAAAATTTGGATGATTATTTGCCTAGCATGTTATTAAAATTTGGCGTCATTGTAAATTGATTGAAAAGTACGATCGCACTCTTTATCCGCGTTAATCTGCGTTAATCTGCCTGTATCAGCGGTTCATAAAAAAATAAAAGAGCGTGAAGCGAAGCTATCCCGAAGGGAATCGCCCTTTAACCCTCGCTCAAACTCGATCGTCCTTATCTGATTATCTTTTAGCCTGCTTTACTTAACACAACCAGAATGTACTGGTCAAGACTAACTCCTTCCCTTTCCGCTTTTTCTGCTAAACTCAAATGTAGAGATTTAGGAATCTGTAAAGATAGACTTCCGCTATACTCAACCTCCGTTGCAGGTAAAGGAATCTCATGTCCGCACTCGTAAGCAGTCTCTATCCACAGTTCCCTAGCTTCCTGAATATTCTCCATCGCTTCTGACAAAGTTTCTCCTACAGACATACAACCTGGAAGGTCTTTGATGAGGACTGTATAGCCTCCTTCTGGATCTGGGTAAAAACTTATAGCATATCTCAGGCTCAAGTAATATTCTAAAGATTTATTCTTCACTTCTATCTTCTGATTCATTGCTCCATTCCTCCAGTTTCAATAGCGCAACAATTTGCTTTACATATATTCCTTTTACCTTTTGACCGCCTTTTTTAGGAACTGTAATATTTAATCCATCAGCATTGACAAAAGTATGGTGACTTCCTTTCGATCGCTTTTCTTCAAATCCAAAAGCTTTTAGAATATAGCACACATCGTCAAAGCGCACTTCTGGTGGATTTGCTAAAAATTGTTCGACCAGTTTTCCTAACTTGCCCATGAAGTTTTACAGATGCTTGTACTATTCTAATAAACAAGGGTGGGCATTGCCCACCCTTGCTAGGAGTCCGGTGAAATTCAAAAATTAAACCTTCGCTTCATTCTTCACCAAATTACCCCAACCCAAATCCTTCAGCGAATTATTCCGGCGCAACGGACGAGTCACCAACTCCAAAATATCCCGCGCATTACCAAAGCCGTGAATCTGAGCAAAAGTAAACTCAACAGACCACTTAGTATTAATCCCCCGCGCTTCCAAAGGATTAGCGTGAGCCATACCAGTAATCACCAAATCAATATTCTGCTCGTAAATCCGCTGAAGCTGATTGTAATTGTCCGGTTTCTCCACAATCCGAGGAGTAGGAACTCCCATCTCGTGACAAGTCTTTTCTAACAAAGCCAATTCGGCCGCCTGATAGCGCTTGTCCATGTAAGGAATGCCAATTTCCGGGCAAGTCATGCCGCAGCGAATCAAGAAACGTGCTAAAGAAATCTCCAGCAAATTGTCGCCCATAAAGAAGACTGATTTACCGCGAATTATTTGCAGGTAATCTTCCAAACCAGCCCAAATTTGCGCTTCCCGTTCGTCCAAACCTTTTGGTTCAATTCCCAACACTGAGCAAATCTTTTCAATCCAAGCGCGAGTTCCGTCAGGGCCGATCGGGAATGGCGCACCAATTAGCTTGCACTTGCGGCGGCGCATCAACGTAGAAGCAGTACGCGACAAGAACGGATTCATGCCCGATACATAATAGCCTTCTTCCAAGACTGGCAATTCAGTGTAGCGCTTGGAAGGAAGCCAACCGGAAACTTTGATTCCTTGCTTCTTCAATTCTAGAGTTAGCTGAGTAACAACCGGGTCGGGCAAAGAACCGAAAAGTACCAGCGGTGTGTGCTTGACATATTCCGATTCATCTGCTGCAACTTCCTCTTTTTTCTTGCCGAAATTCAGCAGTTGAGAGATAGCATTGCGTTCTTGTTTCTGAGATTCCATCACGGGCGCTTTCTCAGGGCATTTAGCAGCCATCGCTGCCAAAACGGTATCTTCCCCTTGAGTAAAAGCGTAATCCAAGCCGTTAGCGCGCGCTGTGACGATGGGAATGCCAATTTCTGCTTCCAGCTTCGGCGCTAACCCTTCCAAATCCATTTTGATGATTTCGGTGGTGCAAGTGCCGATCCAGACAATTACACTGGGGTTACGATCGCGCTTAATTTGCAAGCACAGCCGCTTCAACTCATCATAATCGTTTAACTGAGCGGAAATATCGCCCTCTTCCAACTCAGCCATCGCATAGCGAGGCTCAGCAAAAATCATCACGCCCATTGCGTTTTGCAAGAAATAGCCGCAAGTCTTGGTACCGATGACCAAGAAAAAGCTATCTTCAATTTTTTGATAAAGCCAAGCTACGCAGCTAATCGGACAAAATGTGTGATAATTGCCTGTTTCGCATTCAAAGTTTAAAGCTTCCGGTTCATTAGTAGTAATAGCAGTCATATCTCAAATCTTCTCCCTTTAAATTGTTTTTCTTCTCGAACAGGACTTGCGGCGGAGCGAGGAAACGCCTGGATTTTGCCATCGTCTCGGTGCGGTCGCCCAGGAGAGGAATAGGTTGTTTTTCCTCTCGATCACGAACAGGCGCAGTGGGGATAAAACACCTGTTTTGCGCGATCGCGACGCACAGCGAACAATAAATAGAAATACCTATTTTTGGGCTAATTCCTGTGAAAAATAGATGCAACCACTCAATATTTCCGCAGGAGCCGCAGCATCCAAAATTCTGGCTAAAAAATTCTGCGCGAGGGCATACAATCCCTCACAGCAGGGATTTAGTTTACTTCAAATCGCTAAGGAAAAAAGCCTTTTGGCAGTTGTGAGTTGGAGCTAATTAAAAATTAACAACTCGCAACTCACAACTCACAAATAGAGCGGGAAACTTCAAGACTAGAACAGATGCGGGCGATCGCAACAACCTCACTTAAAATCAGATAAAAACCCGGAAATTTCTTCATCCTCATCGTCGGAATCCAAATCGCCGAGACCTAGAGCATCTAAATCATCTTCGTCAGGATCTCCGGTAGTTGCTTCCCCCAGATCGTCGAGTCCGAGATCATCGAGGTCATCGTCATCAGATACAGAGAAATCGTCAATACCGTCATCGTCCAAGTCGCCCAGATCCATGTCTAGGTCATCTGAGGTCGCTGTCCCAAAAGGATCGGGTATTTCTTCGGCGACAAACTCTTCATCTTCTTCCCCAAACGGATCGGAAATCCCCGATTCGAGATCTCCCGAGGTCAAAGTCCCAAATTGTGAGGCTTCATCTTCCTCGTCATCGCCGAGGTCGAGACCGCCCAAAGCCAAAGCTTCATCTTCCTCGTCATCGCCGAGGTCGAGACCGCCCAAAGCCGAGGCTTCATCTTCCTCGTCATCGCCGAGGTCGAGACCGCCCAAAGCCGAGGCTTCATCTTCCTCGTCATCACCCATATCAAAGTCAGATACGGCGTCTTCCTCATCGTCGCCCATATCAAAGTCAGATACGGCGTCTTCCTCATCGTCGCCCATACCGAAGTCAGATACGGCGTCTTCCTCATCGTCTTCTAGACCGAGACCGTCCAAAGCCGAGGCTTCTTCCTCGTCATCATCCATGTCGAAGTCGGAGACAGCTTCTTCCTCGTCATCGTCCATGTCGAAGTCGGAGACAGCTTCTTCCTCGTCATCGTCCATGTCGAAGTCGGAGACAACTTCTTCCTCGTCATCGCCCATGTCGAAGTCGGAGACAGCTTCTTCCTCGTCATCGCCCATGTCGAAGTCGGAAACCGCTTCTTCCTCAAACTCATCGAAGGATTCCTCCTCTGAGCTCAGTGCTGACGCTGCTGCTGCCAGACCGGCGACTCCGGCGACTCCGGCGACTACTCCGCCGGCTGCTAAGGCAGCACCGCCCAATTTATTAGATTTGGCTGCGGCGGGTGCAGCAGTTGCAGTTTGAGCTGCTACGGGTGCAGCAGTTGCAGTTTGAGCTGCTACGGGTGCAGCAGTTGCAGTTTGAGCTGCTACGGGTGCAGTAGTTGCAGTTTGAGCTGCTGCGGTTGCAGCAGTTGCAGTTTGAGCTGCTGCGGGTGTTGGAGATTTGCCGGCCGTCTGCGGCGCGAGATTTGAGGGCATACCCAGCGCTATGTCCGGGTCAAAATTTAGCCCCAACACTTCGATCAGGCTGTCTGCATCCGGCTTGAGTTTTGAGAAGGGCAGCATTAATTGCTGGAGTTCCGGCTCCAGGGCAGCCGCAATTCCCAGGATGAGGTAAGAAACAGGCCTTTTCCCGCCGTCGGGTGTGGCGACCGTGTTCTCAGCCGTCATGTGCAGGAGCAGCCAAGCCCGATTTACCTGGTAGTAGTCCAACCACTTCTGTTTGAGAGCAACTGAAAAAGTATCAAAAAAAGCCATAACCTCTTTATCCTCATCCTGATCGCTAGACCTATTAAACCATCATCAGGTCTAGCTCATCTTCCTCCTTCTTGACCACCGGTTGCACTGGATTTAGATAAAAATCTGAAAGTAAGGCGAATAATTCGCGATCGGGCGTGTCGTTGGGCACTACTCCTTCGGGCATGGCCAAAATCTGGTCAGCGATGTTGAGGTAGTAATCGCAGACGTAGTTGAGGGAAGGATCGCTTTCAGCCATCTCAAACAATGTTTTGCCTTTGACGCGAGAAACGCGAATGTCTTCAATCAGGGGCAGCACTTCCAGCACCGGCATCGGTACAGAGTCAATGTATTTGTCGATCAAGTCGCGCTTTGAGGTGCGGTTGCCAATTAAACCGGCGAGCCGCAACGGGTGAGTGCGGGCTTTTTCGCGGACTGAGGCGGCGATGCGGTTGGCTGCAAATAAAGCGTCGAACCCGTTGTCGGTAACAATCATGCAGTAATCGGCGTAGTTCAATGGGGCTGCAAAACCGCCGCACACTACGTCGCCGAGTACGTCGAACAGGATGATGTCGTATTCGTCGAACGCATTGAGTTCTTTGAGGAGTTTGACGGTTTCACCGACTACATAGCCGCCGCAGCCAGCTCCTGCGGGAGGGCCGCCTGCTTCTACGCAGTCAACGCCGCCGTAGCCTTTGTAGATGACATCTTCGGGCCAAACGTCTTCGTAGTGATAGTCCTTTTGCTGAAGGGTGTCAATAATTGTGGGGATCAAGAAGCCAGTGAGGGTAAATGTGCTGTCGTGCTTTGGATCGCAACCGATTTGCAAAACTTTCTTGCCGCGCTTGGCTAGGGCAACGGAGATGTTGCAGCTTGTTGTTGATTTACCAATTCCACCTTTTCCGTAAACTGCTAGTTTCACTCTTGGTTCTCCTATAGGTTTCTATCAAAACGATGAGGGCTGGGTTTTCATGCTTTTTTTCGCTCGCCCAATTGCAATAGCCCAATTGCAATAGCCCAATTGCAATTCCCTTAATGTCAGTCGATTTGAGATTTCAGATTAAAGAATGGACTCCACAGATGAATCTGGGGCTTTTCTCTAACTTAAATTTTCTCTCTCGACGACTTTTGTTTGGGGCTTGTATCCGTCTTTGGGTTAGACCAATTTTGGACTCGGCCCTTAGTCACCTCGTTGAAAGCATTATTAGCTAACTTGCGATGAAAAGAAAGGGGGCGTCTAAATGAAAATGCTAGTAAATTGGTTTATTTTGCATCTTTGGGAATTTTAACTGGTTTTTTGATATAAAAATCTATTTTTAGATTATTTTTAGATTTTAAATTAATTTTAGAATACTTTCTTAATATAAAGAGGTACAAAAATAAAACAAAAATTAACTTCTCAAACAATCTGGGCTTTTGGCTTTGGGGCTAGGATGCAGGCAGTTGATGGCTTGTGCGGGTAACTGGAACGGTCATAAAGGCGCTAGTGGATGAGGCAAACTCGAAGTGAGTTCGGATCAGTTGGGTCAGGGGAGGGCAAAGTTATGGGATTTGAGATTTGAGATTTGAGATTTGAGATTGGGAAAGATGCACTTTGGTGGGGTTTCTGGTGTTTTGTAAAAAATTGTGAATTTTTAGGAAATGGTGGGGATTTGGAGAGTGGGGGAGTGAGTCGGGAAGAGGGAGAGTGGATGGGGAGAGTGGGGGATTGGGAGAATATCATGTCTTCCCCATGACTACTGATACCAGTTGAAAAAAAGAATGCAACTATAGGCCCGTGATCCAAACCACGAGCTTAATGAGTCATTTCCAATTCTTCAATTTTTCAATCTAAAATCTAGAATCTAAAATCTAAAATCTAAAATCTTAGGACTGCTGACTAATGACAACTGACGATCGGAATCTCGATCGCAAATTCAGTGCCCCGTCCAGCTTCGGAAACGCAGTCGAGCCGCCCCCCGTGCTGTTCGACAACTAAATGGTAAGAAATCGACAGTCCCAACCCAGTGCCCTTGCCGACTGGTTTGGTAGTAAAAAACGGGTCAAATAATTGGCGACGAATCTCATCAGGTATGCCCCGCCCGTTGTCGGAAATGCGGATCGCCACAAAATCGCCACCAACAACTTCAGTGCGAATTGTAATAGTGGGAAGAGTCAATGGAGAACTAGGATTTGACGGGAGTGAATTTTTCGCATTTCTCGTCGCCCATTCCCCTTTCTGGATTTCTTCATCCAAAGCATCAATAGCATTGCCGATAATATTCATGAACACCTGATTGATCTGACTGGCACAGCACTCGATGTGGGGCAAATTGCCATATTCTTTAATAATCTGGATAGGTGGATGTCCGCCGTGGGGTTTGAGCCGATGCTGCAAAATCAACAAAGTGGTTTCGAGTCCCTCGTGAATGTCAACGAGCTTGGTGTTAGATTGATCGGATCTGGAAAAATTACGCATCGACACAACTATTTGGCGGATGCGCTCGGTTCCTACTTGCATAGAAGACACTAGCTTAGATAAGTCTTCTACCAAAAAATCGATTTCCATCTCTGCTGCTGCTTCCCGAATTTCCGAGACTGGTTCCGGATAGTGCTGCTGATAAAGTCCCAAAAGTTGGAGCAATTCTTTGATGTAGTGGCTGGCGTGGGAAAGGTTGCCGTAGATAAAATTAACAGGATTGTTAATTTCGTGAGCGATACCGGCAATCATTTGTCCCAAAGAAGACATTTTTTCGGTTTGCACTAATTGAGTTTGAGTTTGCTGCAACTTTCGCACAGTCTCCTCTAATTGCTGTGCTTGATTTTTCAAGCAATTTTGCTTTCGCCGCAGGACTTCTTCGACTCTCTGGCGCTTGATAATATCCCGTCTCAACAATTCATTGGATTCTAAAAGTTGAGCCGTGCGTTCTTCAACTTGTTTTTTTAAGTCGTCGTGAGCTTGGCGCAGGGCTTCTTGGGCCCGTTGCCTCTCTAAAATTTCTTCCTGCAAAAGTTGGTTGGCTTTCTGCAATTGGGTGGCTCGATCGTCCACTGCTTGTTGCAACAGCTCGATCGTCCCATACATTTCAGATTGGTTAAAAACTTGCGGCAAATTTGTCTGAGACACAACGCCCAAAAGTTCTCCCTGGCTGCCAACTACTACCAAACGGCGGACGCAGTGGCGCTGCATGGACTGGTGGACACTCCACAGGGAATCGGCGGGAGATATGCAAAATAAAGGCGCACTCATGGCCCTTGCTGCTGGGATTTCCGAGAGGTTGAGCTCGAGGGCGTGAAACTGCACGATGTCGCGCTCGGTGACAATGCCGATCGGAATTTGATAATTTTGTGGTGGTGCGATCGCCCGATCGGGATGCTGAGTTTGCTCTTTGACAATGACGACGGAACTAACTCGATGCTTGACCATGAGCTGGGCTAAATCGAGGGCTGAGGCAGTTGTTGGGGCAGAAATGACTTCTTTCGTCATGACATCTGCTGCACAGCGCAAATTGGTGAGCAAGTTAATCGGTTGCAGGGCTTCGTGAATAGCTTCGCGGGTGATGATGCCGAGAAGTCGCGAGTCGTCGTCCACTACGGGCAAATGCCGGATCTGGTGCTGGCGCAACGTGAACATAGCTGTGAAAATATCTTGAGACTCGGATTGTTTGAGGGTAATGGGCGATCGAGTCATTACGTCAGCAATTGTCAGTCCGACTGTACAAGCTGCGACGGTAGTTAGCTTGACGATATCCCGTTCTGTAAAAATGCCGATCGGTCGATTATCTTCCACGACTAATACGCAACTGCGCTTGGCTGCGCTAGCAACAGCGTTTTGTTTTTCGCCACAAAGCTGACAGGAGACGCGCATCGGATTCATGAGAGCCAACACCTGGGCGATCGGGGTTTGTGGAGCCACGGTGAGGGGGTGGCGGTCGATCGCCCGATCTAAAGGTGACGAGTAGAGCGGCCGGCTGTTAGGGCGTCCGGCCGGTTCTGATGATTTAATTACGGGCAACTGCGGGGCTAAATCTCGGAAATGTTGTAATTTTTCTTCTTGTAGCATGATTATTAATTTTACTTAATGAGTTGTTACAATTTTGGAGACTTGGGTTGGCAGACTTAGCATTAATTAAGCGAGTGAGAGATGCTCGATCGCCTAAAATCTGATTGCTAGAACACCCTTATTTAATTTTTATTTTTTAAATTCTATGTCGTGGACTCCCTTAAGTCATCGAATTCATCACTTGCCGCTTATCCTTGCGGGTCCGATTTTGCGCCGGACTGAAAGTCGGGCCGTGACAGTTTGGCTGGCTCTGAAAGCACCCCGCCGAGTCGAACTCAAGGTTTATTCGACTGAGGGCGGAACCGGCGAAATTGTCGATCGGCCCTTGCTCCAAGGTGCAAACTCTACCGTGCAGCTCGGCAAATACCTGCACGTAGTCGCGGTGACTGCTAAACCAATTAACACCAATGTCTTGACATCGGGGGAAATTTATGCTTACAACATCGAGTTTGCTGCGAGTAGCGAGTCGAACGTCGGGGGTGCAGTCCCAGAAAATGAGAAAGAAAATCTCATTTCTTGCCTGTGGCCTGCCGCCCCTGATTTATCGGCTTTGGGGCCGGGGACGATTAGTTATTTCGCTCACCAGTTGCCGACTTTTGCCCTGCCACCGAACGATTTAAACTATTTGCGTATCGTTCACGGTTCTTGTCGCAAGCCCCACGGAGACGGCAGAGATGCGCTGCCTATCTTGGATAATTCGATCGAACAGTTTGCAGGAACGGCAAATAGCAGGCCCCATCAACTGTTTTTAACGGGCGACCAAATTTACGGCGACGACGTTGCCGATGCCATGCTGTGGGCCCTGACTGATGCTGGCGATACACTGTTGGGCTGGGAAGAGAGTCTACCCCTGATGGATGATGCCCAAATAAAAAAGAATTTGTGTATCAGTATACCTAAAAATTCGGAAAACGAAACTGCACTGGGCCAAGAGAGGGAAATTTTTAGAGAGTCGCCAATTCAGAAACCGTCTGATGCTGAGTATGAGTCCAAAAAACCAATTGAGTTACAGCCGGGGACTCGCAGCGATATTGCCAGAGATTTTGGCGGCTTTACGGCGATGTTGGTAAATAAACCCAACAATGCTAAAAGTCACTTGTTTAGCTTGGGCGAATATTATGCGATGTATTTGTTAGTTTGGTCGCCGGTACTCTGGTGTACGAGTTTTCCGAAGGGTAAGGATATTTGCCCAAATTCTAAGCAGGCAAAAGTCTGGGATAGAGAAGTTGTTGAACTTGACGGTTTTGCTCGCAATTTGTGGAGGGTGAGGAGGGCGCTAGCGAATATTCCTACTTATATGATTTGCGACGACCATGATGTTAGCGACGATTTGTATTTGAATCGAGAGTGGTGTTACCGAGTGCTGGGAAAGCCGCTGGGACGGCGGGTGGTGCAGAATGCTTTGCTGGCTTACGCTGTGTTTCAGGCGTGGGGAAATACGCCTGCACAGTTCGATCGCGAAAAACCGGGAGATAAATTATTAACAACTGCTGAAAAATGGTCGAATTCGGCGGGGAATGATGTTTCTGCTTGGGAGGAGGCGGCTTCGTATTTGGGAATTCCCAGACTCGATCCGAAAACTCATTTGCCTAAGTTGAAATTAGATGAAGATGTTTTTATTTTGGATCGATATGAGGAGGGTGTAAGTGAGGTTTTGAATTGGCATTTTAATGTGAGAAGTTTTAAGCACGAGGTGATTGTGCTGGATACGCGGAGTTGGCGGGGGTATCCGGTGAAAAGCGCAATCGATCCGCCCATGCTTTTGACTCACAAAGGTTTTGAGGAGCAAATTCAAAAACCTTTTAAGGAGACTGATTTGCTGAATAAAACAGGGGAGTTTGAGATTGAGGCGACGCTGGTAGTTGTACCAACAAATTTGGTGGGTCTGTGGATTATTGATGCGGTGCAAAAGTGGGATGTGGAACAGGGGAAGGTTTTTAATAGTGATGCAGGGGATGCTTGGAATTTTCATGAGTTAGCTTTTGTAAAGCTGTTGTCGGAGTTTTTTAAGCAGCGCGATCGGGTGATTGTGTTGACCGGGGATATTCACTATGCTGCTGCTGTGCGACTGAGTTATTGGTCGGATTGTCATTTTGGCGATTCTCGATCGAATATTGAGCCTTTGAAGGGGGCGAATTATAAGTCAAATTGTCAAAATTCTGTGTTGGCGCAGTTGACTGCTAGTGCTTTGATCAATGAGGAGTGGAAAACGCATTTAGTTCATACTAAAATTAAGTCGCTGTTTCCTGAGCGATCGCACGAATGTTTGGGATGGAATGAGCCACTGGAATTAATGAAGATTTCGAGGGGTGGCCGAAAGAAAGCTATGGCGGCTGCTCTCAGGAATAGACAATCTCTGCCTGATTGGGGCTATCGGATTGACTGGATTAAACGGCAAAGAGCTCGGGTATTTTTGCTGCTAGAAAAGGGAACTGCGTCAGATAGATCGCATAAAAATAAACAATTGTCATTCCTGCGTAGGTTGTGGAATTTTATATCGCTGTTGTGGCGCAATCGCTGGCTGCAAGAGGGTGATGAGATTGTGGGATATAGCAATATTGCGATCGTCAGTTTTCAGTGGCCTGCTGAGGGTGATGGAGAGAAAGCGGTGATGCAAAATGTTTATTGGCGGCCTCTTTGGGAGCCGGATAGTGTGGTTTACAGTCAATATTTTGTGCCGCTGGGATTGGATGAGGATGATTAGATTCCCGATTTCTTCAAGAAGTCGGGGATTTCGATACGGGTACAATATTGTGATCAGTTTGTGGCAGTGTCCGCCGGGGGTGAAACCCCAGTCTCATCGCTAAAGTCGGTGAGAACTGAGATGTGACACCATTCTCAAGAACAGGCTGTCCGGCCTGTTCCACAAAGAATAAGTTTTCTTGTGGGGAGTCGCAGAATTTCCAGAGCCAGCCGACTTGATCAACCAGTTGAAGACCAGAGGCAAAAAGTCGAGGGCGGACTTGGCAGATATGGAAGTCGTTTTGGAAATATTAGAAAACCATCAGCACGAAAGTTGATCGTAAAACTAACCTTCTTGATGTGCGATGAACCTGAAACCCTTGATGGATATAGCAGAGACTAGAAAGCCCGTGACGAGATTTGAACTCGTGACTTCCTCCTTACCAAGGAGGTACTCTACCACTGAGTTACACGGGCATAAAAAATTAAGAACCTCCAATTAAAAAATTAATTTTTAATTCTTAAATTTTAACTTTTTATTAAATTGAGGTGGGCCGAGCTAGATTTGAACTAGCGTAGGCGTAGCCAGCGGATTTACAGTCCGCCCCCATTAACCGCTCGGGCATCGACCCATTTCCATCACAGTTATATATCCTAGCACCAGAATCTTTATTTGCAACATTATATTTAAAACTCTAATCATTAAGTTTAGAACACATAAGTTAGTTAGCGGCCGACGGGAAATTTGAACACTGTTTAAGGTGTGCATTGCTACGTCTAGGCTGGGTGCCCGCCCGGAGCACCCTAAGTCTAGACTTAGCCCAAATCCCTAATTCAGTAATTCTCCGGTTTCTTGCAGGGAGTGCAGGCGGCGGTAAATGCCTTGTTGGCTTAAGAGTTCTTCGTGGCTGCCAATTTCGACGATTCTACCCCCGTCGAGTACGACGATCGTATCGGCTTCGCGAATTGTACTGAGTCTGTGGGCAATAATGATGGTGGTGCGCGTACCGAGGATATTTTGCATGGCTAGCTGGATCGATCGCTCCGATTCATAGTCCAAACTAGAAGTAGCCTCATCAAAAATTAACACATCCGGCTCCACCAACAGCGCCCTCGCAATCCCCAACCGCTGCCGCTGACCGCCGGACAACCGCATTCCTCTCTCTCCGACCACGGTATAGTAACCTTGGGGCAACAGTCGCACAAAATCGTCTACTTTGGCAATGCGACAAGCATCCTCAACTTGCTCGAAAGTTGCATTTCTGTTTCCGTAAGTCAAATTTTCCAGCAAAGTACCGTTAAAAACGTCTACTTCTTGGTGGACAATCGCTAAACGCTGGCGATAGCGAGTCACGTCTAAGCTGCAAATGTCTTCTCCGTCGATCAAAATGCGGCCGGAGTTAGGTTCAAAGTAGCGAAACAAAAGTTTCACTAAAGTCGATTTCCCGGAACCCGATCGCCCGACTAATGCTACAGTTTGACGGGGATGAATCAATAAATTCACATCTTGCAAAACGGGTTTTTGACTGTCGTACCCGAAGGTCAAACCGCTGAACTCAACTTTGCCGGTAAATTTATAAGGCGACGCCGATCGAGCATTTTCTGCTAAATTAACCGCATCAACACCGTCTGGCGTTTGCATAAACTCGTGGAACCGGATCATTGAAGAATAACGCCGCGCCAATAATTCGGCGATAACGCTAATCGGACGCAGTTGGGAATATGCCATGCTTGCCAGGGTGTAGACGGTAACAAAATATCCGAGGGAAATTTTGCCTGCAACCGTGGCTGCTAGGCTAAAACCGAGGACTGAAAACAAACACAACTGGACGATCGTCTGCTGGTATGTCCCCAGGATGACGTATCCTTTGTGAATGCGGTGGATCACGACTTTTGATTCGCGATCGAGTCTGGTTGTTTGCCTTTTGAGTTCATGGCTTTCTGTCGCAAAAGCTTTGACTGTTTTGATGTTGGTGATAATTTCCGAGTTGCGGCTTTCGGTATCTTCGATGTATTCATCCAGACTTTCTTCCTGCGCCGTCACCTGTTGCAGGCCTTTTAAGGTGAAACTGAGGATAAATAGAAATGAAACCAAAATTAATAAGCCAATCCGCCACTCAATTAAGCAGATAACGGCAAAAATGCCGATTAAGCGGACGACTTCGGGGATGAATTCGCCGGCAATTTCTGGGTAAGTCCAAGTATGGTTGGCGATGCCTTTGGCGATGCGGCTGGCAATCCGTCCGGCGTTGTTTTCGTCGTAGAATTCTAGGGGTAAGGTGAGGATTTTGCCGATCGCACTTCTCATTTGATCGCGCCTTGCCCTCAACGGTATCGCCCAGTGGAACCAATTTCCCACCCAAGGCTGTACCGGTGCTTTGGCGACTGTTACCAGAAAAATTATGCCCAGCAAGACCGATAGCGATAATATTTTGTTGGGTGAGTGCTGGGTAACAGAGGCGATCGCTGTTATCAGTTTTTGGGTTACTGTATCTGTAGGTTGACCCGACAATACGTTTAATATTTGACCGATCGCGTAGGGAACAAGCAAATCGGCTAGTGCCAAAACGCTGGATGCGCCTATGCTGTAGACTGATATTTTCCAGTAGCGACTGTAGTATTGGAAAATGTCCTGAAAGCTTGCCATAAATTTGTGTGGAGATACAACCCTTGCAAACACTTGCATCTAAAATTGCGCTCTCGGCGCGCTTTGTTTACAAGTGTACTACAAAAGTAGTTGATCGGGGAGTCATCTCGGCTCATGCTAGCGACTCGCCCGATCGGGTGATTTATGGCAATCATGTGATCGTCAGCAATCGATCCGCATTCCTGGGCAATCAATTCCAGACTAATGGCAAAAAATGCAAAAGACAGAATTTTTCTTAAATTCTGCCTTCTGAGCAAGACCTTATAAGTTTTACGTTTGAGTAGTCTGTTAGCTGAAGGTGTAGGCTGATTGCAGCGCCCACCAGATCAAGAAGCCGATGCCGCCGGCAATGACAATCGCCGAAATGGCGATCGCTATAGGACTGTCAGCTCCCTTGAACTTCATGATTCCGCGATTTAAATCTGACATGACAGTGTTCTCCCACAATTCCAGCTTGATTGTAGCTTTGCCGTCGGCCGATGGCGGTCAATTTTCACGGCAATTACTGATTTGGTTAATGATCGGGCTGCTGAAATTGCAGGTGGGGGGTGGGTTTGGGGGGGGTTTACTGGGTTTGTGAAAAAAACTTACTAAAAAGACTTGACAAATTTCGAGAATTGAGACAATATTGTTAATACCGCAGGAAATGCGGGTGTAGCTCAGTGGTAGAGCGTCACCTTGCCAAGGTGAATGTCGCGCGTTCGAATCGCGTCACCCGCTTTAGAAGATAAAAAAATCAAGGAAACCGGAAAGTATATTAAGAAAGTTTTCGGTATAGTCCTAATGATGGTTGAAAATACCTAAGTTAGTGGTAAGATTGAATCCAGAACTTGCAAGTCAAAATTGCCGATCGGGCGAGATATCGGAATAGGGAGTTGAAAGCCTCGATATGCCGAAATTGACAAGTTTGATTAAGTGGATATGTTAACGATTATTTTTGCAAAAACGCTTTTTTTATCCGATCGCTAGTGCCATCTCAAAAAGCTCCAAAGATTGACTTAAACGATGAGTACCCCTGTCCTTGCCGACGCCGGGGTCGTCTAGTTCCCATAACGTTGACAGAAGCCTTTGGCTGCAACCGCTGTCAACAAATATTTGTATTGGACGAAAGTGGATACGTGATTGAGCAACTATCAACGAACTATCCTTACAAGCAGGCTTGGCGGTGGACGGGCAACCAGTGGAACAGAGCGCATCCGGGTTTGAAGGCCCATTACTTGCCACTGGCTTTGGGTATGATATTGGTGCCGCTAGTGATTTGGTTGCCCTTGGCGCTACACTCGCCGGGCCCGAATATTATTCTGTGGGCAATGGTCGCGGTGCTGCTAGCAATGCTGCCGGCGCTGATGGTATGGCTGGCTTATAGGCGTTAGCTAGATGATAATAGAGGATTTTACCCATTCATCAGATGCCGCAAATGTCGCGCGTCGTGCTTATCAAGCTTCTTTGGAGTTGGCTGCGACAAAGAGTGCCGATCGCGCGGCAGCTTTGCAGGCGATGGCGGGCTCGCTGAAACGCAGACAAAATGACATTTTAGAAGCAAATACTCTGGATCTAGAAGCAAGTCGGGACATGGCGATTCCGGAGTTGATCGTGGAGTGGCTGAAGCTGACGCCGGAACGGATAAAGACAACTGTGCAAATTCTGGAACGGTTGGGGGAAATGCCAGATCCCATCGGCAGGGTGATCAATGCTTCTTATCAGGTCGATCGCTGTCAGGTTTACTGTCAGTCGCTACCGCTGGGGGCGATCGCTCTAATTTACGAGGCGTTTCCCGAGTTGGGGGCGATCGCCGCGGGTTTGTCTCTCAAAAGCGCTAACAGTTTGATTCTTAAAGGCGGCAGCGAAAGCTGGCACACTAATAGTGTAATTGGAGAAGCTTTGGTTTCGGCGATCGATGAGGTCGGTTTGCCATCGGGATGTTTGCAGGTACTGCCGCCGGATCGGGGCGCTTCAATCAGAGAATTGGTAACTCAAGACCAATATCTCAATTTAATTATTCCCTACGGCAGGCCAAGTTTGGTGCAGCAGGTAGTAAGGTTGTGTACAGCACCAGTTTTGAGGTCGGCAATGGGAAATTGTTACCTTTATTGGTCACCGACTGGCAGTTTGGAGATGGCAAGGTGGATGATTTTGGACAGCCATCAAAGCGTTCCCGATCCTGTTAATGCGATCGAGAAAGTGCTGATCGATCGCAACCAAAAGCCTTCTTCCTTAGTCAGGCTGTGGAACAGTTTAAAAGAAAAAGGCTTTCAAATTAGCGCCGATGCGGATCTTGTTGCAGATTTCCCCGACTTGAAGCTGGCGGAACCATACGAGTGGACTCAACCGTATTTAAACAAAACCATAGCGTTTAAAGTTGTCGATAGTTTAGAGATTGCGATCGGCTGGATCAACCGCTACAGCAGCGGCCACGCTGACTGCATTGCCACTGAATCTTACTTAGAAAGTCGCCAATTTGCTCTGGATGTTAACAGTGCCTCAACTTTTATTAATGCCTCACCTCGGTTTTGGCGCTATCAAAATCGGGGAGATGCGATATTTTTGGGAATGTCCAACCAAAAAGGTTATCGTCGGGGATTAATCGGGTTAGATACGCTGACGACAATTAAAGAAATTGTTCAAGGAAACGGACTTTTTTAATCTAATAGGATATTTAGGATTAGTTATTGGAATATTAAACCCAAGTCAAAAGTCGGATAGTATTATCGATGGCTAAGCCTTTATAAGCCTTTAATAGTTGTTTCCCCAATTTTTATTGAGGGAAGACAATAATATCTTGGTACAACAATTAGGCAGCTTTGATATCAAGCAATTTAGTCACAAGCTCCCGGAACGACACCGTGGACACAGATAAAATTTCCGCGTCCTGATAATAAGCCCCCGATTCATTTGTGGGTCAATCTCAAATCGGTACTGGCTCTAATTAACTTTAAAAAGTTATTAACTCACCCATGAAAATACTTTTAGCGATAACATGAAATCCCAAAAATTACTCAATACTCTAGACAAGGCGGCAACGCCGACTTTAGGCGAAGAAACGCTAATTCACCACTCGGTATATGTTAAAAAATTGCGTCTGCTACTGCCATCAGATGCCTTTGAACCAGATCCTAGCAAGTTAGCAATACTATTCATCAACGCTGCTATTTTATTGCTGGGATGGGGAATTGCTGCTAATCTCGATCGCTGGCCTGTCTATCTTTTAGGGCTTTACTTACCTTTAGCCGTCATCATGGGCAATAGTATCATAGTTTTGCTATTTAGCTCCCACGATTTGATGCACGGTAGTGTTCAGAAAAAGTCGCGCCTCACTTATCCGATCGCCTTTTTGGGACTAAGTATGCTGTTTATGCCGCCTACTCAGTGGAAAAATCTGCACAACCTCGTACATCACAATAACACGAACTCTGTGGCCGACCCCGATCGCAACTATCTGTACCAGCAACCAGATACTTGGGGAAAATGGATTCAAAATCTGTTTGTACCCTCGGTGGAAGTCAATCCGGTGTGGTTAATGGTAGGGATGGCCGGTTCGTGGTTAGTGCATAATTTCCGCAATCTCACCTCGGTACTGTTATTTAACGATAAATCTGTCGATTACGTACCGGCTGCCTTTACAGTTAGTCCTAAAGATAGATTGACAATCGCATTTGAATGTCTGGGAATTTTAGGAATTCATGCCAGCATTTTGTTCTACCTAAATTTTCATCCGCTTAAAATCGCTCTTGCCTACATTTTGCCGATCGCAATTGGTCATGCAGGCGCAATGTTTTACATCTATACCAACCACATGGGTTGCCGGATGACCGCCATTAATGACCCGCTGATCAACAGTATGTCAGTGCGGGTTCCTAAAATATTTGACCTGCTGCACTTGAATTTTTCTTACCACACAGAGCATCATATTTTCCCCAGCATCAACTCAAACTATTATCCGATGGTGCAAGAGTTGTTGCAAATTCACTATCCCGGACGCCTGAATTTAATCGATGGTGGCAAAGCTTGGCGGTTGCTGATGCAAACACCCCGGCATTATCAAGATGAAGTCACCTTCACTGATTCTGCGGGTACAATGGCCGTGAATTGCTCGATTGTTGAAGACTATAAAAGCGGAGAATTCGCGCAACTCACATCTTGAACCATGCTGAAAAACAGGCTTTTGGGCCTGTTCCACAAAAAATGAATTTTATTGTGGGGTGGGCGTCTCGCCCGCCCCAAAAATAAACTCCTACATACTGATGCTATTTAGTACCAACGAAGGCTTGAGAGCCAAATAAGGGATGACTCGTTTTTGATTGTTAGCATCAATCTTCTGTTCAGCCATATTCAAATTTTGCTGGAACTGTCTGGCTAAAAATTCGATCGGCGTTCCCGCAAAAACTTCGTCGAAACTCATCCGGTAGAGTTCTCGGAAAGATTTATCGTAATAACCCAAACGGTCATATCGATAAGCTGACAAAATAAACAGAATTTTTAGTTGTTCAGCCGCTCGCTTGTACGGAGGAAGCAACCGTAAAATGTCCTTTTCCGTAATCACTTCGAGAGTCCCAGAAGCATTAATTTTGGGAATGTCCCGGTATGCTGCCAAAGGCATATTGGCGGCAAAACTCATGTATTCATACTGGGGAAAATTGACTGCTGAATGCTGCGGGCCGCAGGTAAAAATTATGGTTGTGACAATTTTAATTAATTGTTCAACTGTGTCTATTTTGCTGGGCATTCCTTTGACTTTACCGCCCTCATTCGAGGCTAATTCTTGGGCCCAAGTTTGCAGTTCCACATCTTGGACGAGTGCTTCATTTGTCGGGTAAAAGAATTTGAGATAGCCACATACAAAGGTTTCGATCGCATTCCACAGCAGTAATCCATCATCTCGGTAAGGATAGTGAGGCAGTTGATTTGGATCGTCCATGCCCCGATTTTTCAGTTCGGTTGGAAAGGCAAATTGATCCAGACTCCAGTTACTGCAAGCCTCTCTAGCTATTTCCATTGTCTCTGGCAAGCTACCGCTTAGCAAGTCATCGACTGGCCCGCCCGGAGCGATCAAATAAGAACGTGCCAGCTCGTTGTTCGTCAACATAAACCGAAAGTGCGGTTTCAGCAGCAGGCTAAGGGGGTGATTTTTAGCCAACTGTCGGGCGGTGACGATCGCGATTGGTTCCATCACCAAATGAGTTCGACCTAAATGCGAGCTCATTTCGTGGTGATTGGCATCTGCTACTTGCACGCAGAGTTTCGCAAACAGCCAATCCACAGGAGGATCGAACGGGGTGTAGACATGGCTATCTGGCGTGGGATCTAGTTGAATGGCAATCGGCACCAGTTCACCGCGATCGCGGATTCCCGTCCACCGCCAAGCGAAAAAAGCTCGCGGTTTTGGCAAGAATTTTCTGCCTTTTTCAGAGCTGCCGCCTCCAATTTTTGAAGGCGCGCGATAGTGTTGGTCGCTACCCGTATAATCGGCAATGTAAATGTTTTTTTGTTGCAACTCTTGGCCCAGATCGAATAATGGGTGAAAGCTGGAAATTTGTGCCAGTGTTTGCGCCCGAGGATCGCCGGCATCTAACAAACGAAGCACCATCGGATTTGCTCCAGACAGGCGCTGTTCTGCAAAAGAGCGATCGGTTTGGTAGATTTTGGCAACAGCAGGTAGTGGCAGCAGAGTAAAGAAATCTTCATAGTCTTGGAGCTCGTCGAGAGGATCGAGAAAACTTCTCGAATCGGCCGCCAGCATATTTCCGGGAAGTTCCGATGTTGCTAGTATCCGCTCTCCAATATACTTGCTCGAAAAGTTCTCGACTGGTGGCAGATCTTTCAATAATGCCAAAGGTGATAAACTGTCATGGTCAAACTGATAAGCTTGTTGCTGACGATTCAAGGAATCGCGGCGCTGTTCTTGGTTCGGATCGTCTTGAGGAAGAGAAGGTTTCATATTCTGTACCATTGTATAAAGTAACGCTTTTTTTGTAGTAAAATATCGGATATCATCACTACCGATCGAGGATGGAATTTAAAAAGTATTGTGCGGGTTCATGCTTGATATAGGTCTTATTCACCGATCGATCATCTGATTCCGGACTTTTTTAAACTCAGACAAGTTTCTCAAAATAATGCAACACTTCTAGATCGCCCTCAATCCACATAGGGCGGTTTCATTATCCAGATAAGTAGCTCGCATTTGAGAACCCCGACTTCTTTGAGAAGTCGGGGTTCGTGGTGTTAGGTTTTTTGAGCTTGGTCTACTGATTAGCGGTTAGGCACGAACCATTAAATATTGGCCGTTGCCGTTATATTCGCCGTCGCAACTCGCGAAGTTAGACACAAACCAAATCAAGTAAAACCGCCAGATTCGCCGAAATTTGGCATAGTCGATGCCGTAGTCCAAATCTTTGACTATTACCTGAGAATCGTCAAAGTTTTTCAGCCAGTTAGCAAAGGTTGTGGAGTAATTGTATCCGTTGAGATACCATCTTTGAATGGTTTTGAGGTCTTTATTGTGGCTGGGAACGGCATCGTATTTCCAGTAACGGCCGTGGGGAAAAATGTATTTGTGGGTGAAAACGCTGGATATATTGTTGGGAGTGCGAACTGTGATGATGTGAATAAACACTTTGCCGTTATCCTTCAGGAAAGATGCCAGCTTTTGGAAAGCCTTCGTTAAATTACCTACATGACAAAAAACTCCAATGGAGAGAATTTTATCAAATTTTGTCTCGAAGTTGGCGTCGTTCAAATCGCCTTCATATAGGGTGAATCGACCGGAACTAAGGTAGCTTTCGGGGTCTTGCATCTTCTGACGCATATACTCGCATTGGTGGTGGCTGAGGTTAATCCCGGTAAAGGTCACATTGGGGAATTTGGAAAGAATGTAATTGGGAACACAACCCCAACCGCAGCCAAAGTCTAAAATATTGTCGCCATCTTGAATCTCTAGCTTCTCAATCACATCATCAATCATCTGCATTTGCGCTTGTTCAAGGTTGGTGGCTCCTTTTTCCCATAACCCCATGCTGTATTTAGGATAAATGAGTTTTCCATCGCCTAACATCGGATTCAGCATTGCTTGAGGTAAGTCGTACTGAATCTTCATTAAATCCCGCGGCCCTTCGGCTGTGTGGTCTGTTTCTGTTAGTACCCATTCGTAGGGTGCAAGCAGGGACGGGAAATGCTTAAAAAAGACGGGCATACAGGTATCAAAAAGCGATCGCAATACTGAATCTGGGACTTCTAATCCGTTGATGTAAGACTCTGCTACTGCCATTTGCACCGTGTTAACTGCACTGACTGCGAGGCGGGTTGCTCCGTAGGCGATCGGACTTTTGGTATGGATATTTCCCACGAGGGGAATGTGGTTTTCGATGTTTTGTAGGGCTGTTGATGAAGTCATGGTTATACTGGTTTTAAAGATTCTGCTATTCTATCTCACGAAAATTGGGTGGTTGTTAGAGAGCAAAAAAGCTAAAACTATTGCCCAGTAAGGTTTGCACAGCAAAACTCCCCCAAATCTTAAAAATATATGGCTGTTGAAGGGGATTTGATAACGGATTTATAGGGCTTTGGGCGATATTAATTTTATTAAGAATTATGTCCGTCCATTTTAGATTTTAGATTTTAGATTAACTCCACAGCTTGAATTGGGGTATTTTCACGGTGAGATGAAAATTTTAGTGTTCAGTTATACCATTTTAGATTTGAGAATTGAGAATAAATGATGAGCTAAGAGTTGGACTCTTGTCTAGAGTTGCTCTCTTTTTTTAAACTGGTTTCATTGGGGCGGTTGAGCTGGCGAAACGAGAAGCAAATGCCGATCGCGACTTATAGTTAAGGAATCAGGGATACAGAAAAAATGCCCAGAAACCGGGTTTGCATACAGGTTCGCTGCAATAACAGATGTCCGCGAGATTCCTCGCTAATTAGCTAGACGCGCCAAATATGCCACAGATTCACTATCTGCCGGACGATCGCACGATCGAGATAGACGACGACGATATAATTCTCGAAGCTTCCCTGCGTGCCGACATTCCCCACACCCACATCTGCGGCGGTAGTGCTCGATGTTCGACTTGCCGGGTATTGATTGTCGAAGGTTTGGAATTTTGCTCTCCGCGCACTTCGCCGGAAGAGGAACTTGCCAAAAAATTGCGTTTAGAACCGGAAATTAGGCTAGCTTGTCAGACACAGGTTGCAGGCGGCAAGGTAATTTTGCGCCGATTGGCGATCGATTCTGAAGACTTGGAATCATTTAACGACGAAATGGCGGGAAAGTCAATTTCGGCTCCTGTCGGGCAAGAGAAGAAAATTGCAATTTTGTTTGCCGATATTCGAGGGTTTACTACGTTTGCAGAGTCGCTGTTGCCCTACGATGTAATTTATGTTTTAAATCGCTATTTCCAAAAAATGGGTTATGTGATCAACCGCAATGGCGGGATGATTAATAATTACATGGGAGATGGTTTTATGGCGCTGTTTGGGTTGGAAAATCCCGACAAAGCGGCGGAACAAGCAGTGAGGGCTGGGGTGGAGATGCTGGAGGAACTAGAGAAACTCAATCCTTATTTTGAGACTTTATACCGTCACCGATTGCGGATTGGGATTGGCATTCACTGCGGCTGCGTGGTTGTGGGGAAGTTGGGCGCGTCGAAGAGTCAGACAGTTACGGCGATCGGGGATGCGGTGAATTTGGCCAGCCGGATCGAGGCTGCTAACAAGCAAGTGGGAACAAGTTTACTGATTTCCGAGGAGACTTATCAGGAAGTGAAGGAATTGGCGATCGTCGATCGGTGCGTATCCGTGCCAATTCCGGGGAAAAGTGGCGAATATCCGCTGTATGAAGTAGTCGGGATGCCCCCGCTGTCCGTGGAAACCGAAGAAGTTTCTGAGGTAAGGGAAGGTTCTATTTGGCAAAGTTTTGTCAATAAGTTACTGGCTTTGTATGCTGCGGTGTACAATTGGATTAGGAAAATTTGGATTCAAATTAGAAAACTCTAGCTCAACTTTTTTGAGTTTTGTTATTCCATCGATAACATGAATATTCCTCAGTCAATAGTTCGCATTTTTCTCATGCTCCCCAACGGTCAGATTGGGGCACAACTGCGAGATAATATTCCAGGTATTGCCAGTCAAGGAATGCTTTCTACTTTTGGTGGTGGCGTGGACAGTGGAGAAAGTCCACAGCAGGCAGCCCTGCGAGAAATGGAGGAAGAAACTTGCCTCACAACCAATGATTACAAAATGGAGTTTATCACAACTTTTACTCACCAAAAAACCCAAAAAGAGAGAAAAATTTTACAAAAAAACCACCTTTTTTTGGCTAGAGTTAGCGATTGTGATAAAATAGAAATTAAAGAAGGTGTGGGTTTGGTAGTTTTGAGAAAAGATGTAGATTTTGAAAAAGTCAACGCCGGGGAAGGTACTCAAATGGCTTGGACATTGTTGCAGGAATATTTAAAATCAAAAACCACACACGACCTTTTCCCCGCGAGGGTACAGAAACTTTAATACAGAACTTCTTGACTATGTTGTCAAATACGAATTCAGATTACCAATCATTACTACAACGGGCGATCGCGCTCGCAGCCAAAGCTCATGAAGGGCAGGTGGATAAAGCAGGCAATCCCTATCTAGATCATCCGGTATTTGTGATGGAAAATGTAAACTCTATAGAGGAGAAAATTGTAGCGGTTCTACACGATGCGGTCGAAGATTCTGAACTGACACTTGAGCAACTTAGAAGCGAAGGTTTTCCTGAAGTTATCGTATCGGCGCTCGAGGCGATTACCAAAATAGAAGGAGAAGCTTATGCAGCTTATTTAGAACGTGTGATTGCCAACCCGATCGCACTGCGAGTCAAAATCGCTGATGTTACTCATAACCTCGATATTCGTCGCATCGCCAATCCCACAGAGGCTGATTTTCAACGCATTGCAAAATACAAAAAAGTCCTCAGTCAGTTGTGTGCCGCCTTAAAGTAATTATTAACCGCAAATATCCGCGTTAATCCGCGTGCATCTGCGGTTAAAAAAATCCCGAAATCCTAAGCCATTACCATCCCCCCATCCACATTAAAAACCTGCCCCGTTATATAAGCCGCCGCCGCATCGGCCGCCAAAAACTTCACCATCCCAGCAACTTCCTCAACTTCCCCGTATCTCCCCAGCGGAATATACTTCAAAATCTCATCAGACTTGACATCCTTCGTCATATCTGTAGTGATAAAACCCGGTGCAACTGCATTCACAGTAATCCCGCGACTGGCCAACTCTTTCGCCACAGTTTTAGTAAACCCAATTACCCCAGCTTTCGCCGCACTGTAATTAGCTTGTCCCGGATTGCCCATTTGCCCAGCCACCGAAGCAATATTAATAATTCGGCCGCTTCGCTGCTTCAGCATGATTTTACTGGCAGCTTTCGCACACAAAAATACGCCCGTTAAATTCAAATCAATTACCGCTTGCCAATCTTCCAACTTCATTCGCAGCAGCAAAGTATCGCGAGTAATGCCGGCATTGTTCACCAAAATGTCAATTCGTCCCCATTTTTCCATGACATTACTGGTGAGTAAATCTACTTGGTCTGTTTTCGAGACATCTGCTGCAAGTGCGACAGCTTCTCCTCCAGCAGCGACTATTTCTGCTACCACCTCATCAGCAGCAGCACTCGAACTCGCATAGTTGACGGCGACTTTAGCGCCTTCTGCTGCTAGGGTTAAAGCAACGGCGCGGCCGATTCCCCGCGACGCACCGGTCACGACAGCAACTTGACCCCGCAATCTCTGAAAAGTCTCTGGTAATAGTTCCATAATTGTATCCTCGCAATCTACCAGAGAATTTTGCACTAAAATCGAGCCAGAACCCAAAAAATTATTTTGTCTTATGGCAGTTCAAAAACAGTTCAGCAGTTTTGAAGAGTTACTATCGGGCTCTGACTTGCCGGTGTTGGTAGATTTTTACGCTACTTGGTGCGGGCCTTGTCAGATGATGGCACCGATTTTGGAGCAAGTCAGCGGTCAGATGAAAGACAAGCTGATGGTTGTCAAAATTGACACCGATAAGTACGAACAGTTGGCGTCGCAGCATCACATTTATGCTTTGCCGACTTTGGTGTTGTTCAAAAATGGCGCTGAGGTCGATCGAATTGAGGGAGTGATGCAAGCGGCGCAGTTGATCGATCGAGTGCAACCTTACTTGTAACCGGAGCCAATTATCTCACACGTAGGGTGCGTCAGTTAATATCTGATTAATTATGAATCAGATAATCCTAGTTGACGCACCCTACTTATGAAGACTCCCAGCCACGCTATTATCAATCTGGCAATTCTTGGTAAACCGCAACTGCCCCAAGCTAATCTAATTATTGTGATCGGCGGTATTTTACCCGACATCCCAATATTTTTATTTTACTTTTGGGCGAAATACATTGCTCGCTTGCCCGCAGCTACAATTTGGTCAAAAGCATATTATGAGCCTTTTGTGCAAGATATTGTGGCTCTGTTTCATTCAATTCCCCTTGCGGTTATTGGTTTGCTAATTGCTTATTACTTTGGCTGGCAAAGCGTGGAAATTCTGTTTATCAGTATGATACTACACTCTCTGGGAGATTTGCCTGTCCACAATGACGACGCTCACCGACACTTTTTTCCGTTCAGCAATTACCGTTTTATCAGTCCCTTTTCTTATTGGGATCGGAAGCACTACGGGTCAATTGTTTCTGTCGTTGAAATGTTGTTAGTGCTGCTGTCAACTTACCGCGTTTTTGGTTTTGTTAATTCTTCTGCTGGAAAAACGTTGTTGATTTTGGTGAATGGTTTTTACTGGGCTGGCGCGGTTTATTTTCAGGTTAGAGACTTATTTAAATTCACTTCCCAAAGATGAAACATGAACTCAAAATTACCAATTAGCAATTAGGAATTAGCAATTACCATATTGTTAACTACGCCGAATATTAAAACAACACCAATCTTGGCGCTTCCACAGAGTAGCCACAATCCAGCCGTGCTGTTCCAGAGTGTCGGCAATTGGCTTAGCTTGTTCGAGCAAAATGCCGCTGAGCACGCCCCAAGTAGTGGGTTTGCTAATTGCAGTGAACTGCGGGATTAAATCAATGATTACTTCTGCTAAAATGTTGCAGATCAAACCGTCGATCGGCTCATCTACCATTTCTTTCAGGCGATCGATACTTCCGAGCTCTGCAACTAACTGCTGAGAATTAACGCGGTTGAGTAGTCTGTTGCTAATGGTCGATCGCACTGCCAAAGGATCTGTATCCAAAGCATAAACTTTTGTAGCGCCCAACAACACCGCGCCGATCGACAAAATACCCGATCCGCAGCCGATATCGGCAACTACGGACTTGCTGTCATCAAAACCTAGCCGCATTTCCAGCGACTCCAGACAAAGTTGAGTAGTAGCGTGAGCACCAGTACCGAAAGCCACACCCGGATCTAAACGCAAAATGATGCGATCGGTATCAGTCGGCGGGGGCAGCCATGCCGGGTTAATTAAAAAGCGATCGCCCACTTCTTGAGGCTGCCAGTGCTCCTTCCAAGTGCTGCCCCAGTCTTCGTCTTCAATTAAATCCCACTGCATCGCAGGTAGGGGCAAACCTGCACACAGAGCATCTTGGCGCAGCCACAGAGACAGAGCGGCCAAATCCAGCAATCCTGCCTGTTCTTCGGGCAAATAAGCCGACATCAGGCAGGAATTGCTTTTGAGCTCCGTAGCAGTTCCCCGACAGTTAAACCGTTCCAGACGCCAAAAGATGATATCTTCCAGCGCCGGATCGCAAAGAATTCTAATTTCCCACCAGCTATGTGCCATAACGATTTTAGATTTTAGATTTTAGATTTTAGATTGGCCCAGGGGAACTGGAGACTGGGAAGTGGGGAGTGAGGAAGGAGGATTGGCTAATAGAAAAATTCCCGCTTTCTTGCCAATGACCAATGACCAATTACCCATTACCAATTATCAGCCCTTGCATCCAAAATCTAAACTCCAAAATCCGTCAAAGATTTACCGTGTAAGCATCCCGAATTCCCGGAACTTTTAGGATCTCAGCCAGTATCCCCTCTGGTAGAGGGTCATCGAGGCTCAAAACCATCACCGCATCGCCTCGCACGATTTTACGGCCTACTTGCATACTGGCAATATTGACATTAAAACTGCCCAATTGGGAACCAATTTTGCCAATAATCCCCGGCATATCGCGGTGCAGGGTAAACAGCATATGGTGAGTGGGGGAAACGTTGACCGGGAAATCGTCAACGCTGGTAATCCGAATTTCGCTTTCGCCGAGCACTGCACCTGTGACGGTGTGTTCGCCGAGGGTTCCCTTGGCCGAGAGGTGCAGGGAGCCGGTGTAGTCGCGAATTGAGGCGTCTCTGGTTTCGACGACGCGAATTCCGCGTTCTTTGGCTTCGATGCTGGCGTTGACGTAGTTAACGCGCTCTCGCAGGGCTTGGGAGAGCAGGCCTTTGAGGGCGGCGACGACTACGGGCTGGCTTTGGTTGCTGGCCAATTCGCCTTGCAGTTGAACGTTGAGGTAATCGACTCGGCCTCCGGCTAGCTGGCTGACGAGGTTGCCGAGGGTTTCGGCGAGTTGCAGGTAGGGTTTGAGTTTTTCGATCGAGTCTGGGTAAATTCCTGGTATGTTGACAGCCGATCGTGCGGGTAGCCCCAACAGTACATCGCGAATTTGTTCAGCAACATCGATGGCCACATTCACCTGAGCTTCCGCTGTGGATGCTCCCAAGTGGGGCGTCAGCACAATGTTTTGGCCGACACTCCGCAGCGGGGAATCAGCTTCCAGCGGCTCGTGTTCGTAAACGTCCAAAGCTGCGCCGGCGATCTTGCCTTCTTTGATGGCTTCTGCGAGGGCTGCTTCGTCGATGATTCCGCCTCTGGCGCAGTTTATGATGCGGGCCGTGGGCTTCATTTTCGAGAGCACTTCAGCGTTAATTAAGTGCAGGGTTTCCGGCGTTTTGGGGATGTGCAGGGTGATGTAGTCGGATTCGCGCATCAGCAGTTCGAGTTCTACCAAGCGGCAGCCCAACTGGTCGGCTCTTTCGGTCGAAATGAAGGGGTCGTAGGCCAGCAGTTTCATGCCCATTGCTTTGGCTGCGGCGGCGAGGTGGGAGCCGATTTTGCCCAAACCGACGATGCCGAGGGTTTTTTTGTAAACTTCTACGCCGATAAAGCGGTTGCGTTCCCATTTACCACCTTTGACGGATTCGTTAGCTTCCGGGATGTGGCGGGACATCGAGAGCATCATGGCGAGGGCGTGTTCGGCGGCGGCGATCGTATTGCCTTCGGGGGAATTGACGACTACAATTCCTTTGCGGGTAGCGGCGGGTACATCGACATTATCTACGCCGACGCCGGCTCTGCCGATGATTTTAAGTGAATTCCCGGCTTCAATGATTTCTTTGGTAACTTGGGTGCCAGAACGGATCATCAAAGCGTCGTAATCGGGAATAATTTTTACCAGTTGTTCGGCTGAGAGTCCTGTGTTTACGTCAACTTGCGCGACTTGGGAGAGGATGTCAATTCCGGCTTGATCGATCGGATCGGATACTAGAACTTTAGGCATAGCAAGCAATTGAGTGCAATAGTAAAAATAGACCGAGCGTTGGCGAGCTCAAAGTTGAGACTTATGACTTAGAGCAGTATCTAACAGCTCAGCTCAAGCTTGCCTTTGTGCAGTTTGAATTGTATCTGTATTCGGTCAAGGTCGGCCGTTTTTTGCGTGAAATATTTTAGCTTTGCGGGCGATCGGACTCTCTGAGTGTCTGAAAATCCCCCAAGTGCTTAGCTAGTATGTCTTTTCGGTCTATAATAGACTTTGGGTATTCAAGCCTAACTATCAGGAATTGTTTTCTAATGAATTATCTTATCGCCGTACTGTCCGATCGAATTCAAGCCGAAGCTGCCTACTGTGCTCTCGAAAAAGAAGGCTTGCCTATGAAGCAAGTGAGTATTTTGGGCCGCGGCTACAAAACTGCTGATGAATTTGGCTTGATCGACCCGAACCAGCAAGCGAAGAAACAAGCTAAACTCATGGCTATTTGGCTGATTCCCTTTGGCTTTATTGCTGGCGTTACTTTCAGTCTGATGACTGAGTTGAAGACTTTTGCCTGGGCGGGCGAAATTGGCGATCACGCGATCGGCGGAGTGCTAGGTGCGATCGCCGCTGCAATGGGCAGCGTTTTTGTTGGAGGCGCGGGCGGTATGGCTTTTGGTAGCGGCGATGCTTTGCCCTACCGCAACCGTTTGAATGCGGGTAAATTTTTGATTGCGGTTAAGGGTACTGATGATTTGACTGGGAAAGCTGCGAAGATTTTGCAGCAGTTTAAACCCGAAAATATCCAAGGTTATACAGAGACTTAGTTATTTGTTTGTTAACAGTTGACGGTTAACTGTTAACTGTTGACATTCAACTCGTGTAATATTTGGAGGCAGTTATGGAATTACAAACTATCCCCCTACATTCTCCCCTAGAATTAACGCTCGAATTAACTGATGAGCAGTTTTTTCAGTTGTGTATAGACAACCGGGATTTAAGATTTGAGCGCACTGCTAGTGGAGGATTGATTATTATGCCACCTACAGGTAGCGAGACGGGTAATTTCAACATTGACTTATCGTATCAACTTCAATCTTGGAGCCGTCAAAATAAGCATTTGGGAATGGCTTTTGATTCTTCAACTGGATTTAAACTGCCCGACGGTACAGATATTTCTCCCGATGCTGCTTGGATTCGGCGCGACAGGTGGGATGCTTTAACTGCGGAAGAAAAAAAGAAATTTGCGCCGATTTGTCCCGATTTTGTGGTGGAATTGCGATCGACCACTGACTCCCTAGAAAAATTGCGGGCTAAAATGGAAGTGTATGTGAAAAATGGAGCGAGGTTGGGATGGTTGCTCGATCGCAAAAATAGAAAAGTAGAGATATCCCGTCAAGGTAGAGAAGTAGAAATTTTAGATGAACCTGCAACTCTGTCCGGTGAAGATGTATTACCCGGTTTTGTGTTGGATTTAACAGATATTTTCTAAATTGGTAAGAAGACTCGGCGGTTGAAACCGCATCTATCAAGTCAAAACCAGCAGAGGGTGGTTAAAGAGGACAACTGGGGTAAAATTACGTTATTCGGCATCCAGCAGACATGGTTTGTATAAACCTGCTTCCAACCGCCTTCTTATCTTTTCCCACTCATTCATGATATGATAGGCTGCCAAAGGTTGCGTTTGGTATGACCTATGAAAATCCTCCACGGCACTTGGATTCCTCAAACAGAAGAGAGTTTTGTTCAAGGTGGAACTTTTTGTCTTTGGGTTGAAACCACTCAAAAGAAAAAACAGCCTGCTAAGGTTCATCCCCGACAATTGGAGACGGCACAGTTAAGAGAGTTTCTAACGAAAGAAGCCGGGATTCAACTGTCACCAGTCAGCAATACAAGTGCGATGGGGCGAGAATACGCGATCGTCCCTCGGTATTTTTTACTGCCCACTGCCGACAACCAGCCGTTGCCCTCTTTAGAACTAGCGCGATATTTAGAGACAGAGTTACCCGAAACATTTGAGTTGGAGTATTGGGAAGTTGATTGTGTGTCCATCGCCACCCACACTTTGACTAAAGTATTGAACGATCTGCATTTTTTTGCCCTCTACGATTTAGCAGAAGTTCAGTTTGGTTCAGACTTGCTATTTTGGTATCACTACACCCAATTTTTTAAGCAAATTGTTCTGAAAGATCATTATATTCCGGCGTTGCGCTATCGAGAAACTGCTCCGATCGCGATCGCACCCATCGAAACATCCGAACCCGCTGAGAAAGCCACGCGCGGGCGTAAGAAAGCGGGCGAGACAAAAACCAAAACAACTGCAAAAACTCCAAAAACACCTGCCAAAATTGCACCCAGCTTTGAGATTTATCCGGGATGGGAAATTGTTTCAACACAGTACGAAACTGATTTACAACGCTATGTTGAATGGATGCCTTTAGTTTGTGTGTCCGGTTTTCGGAAGATCCAGCTACAAGATACACCAAAGTTATACGATCGCGAACGGTTACTGCGGCATTTTTCCGAGTGTGCGATCGCGGAAATTGTCACTCAAACCCCCATCCCAGCATCGTTTGAAAATAAGATTGCGGATTCTTTACTGCAAATCTGCCTCAACCAAACACGAAAAATCGCGCGAGTAAGCCTTGAGCAATACCGGCAATGGCAAACCTGGCGCGATCGCATTACGCGCAATCAATCTGCTGACTCATTCTCCCTCTGCTTTCAATTACAATCCCCCGAAAACCCAGAACAGCCTTGGGTTTTAGAGTTTCAGGTGGCTGCGAAAAAAGATCCATCTCTGCGGATGCCGTTGCAGGATTATTGGCGATCGCGATCGACTCAACAAAAACAGTTGCAAACACAATTCGGAGACAACTTTGAGCAACATTTGCTGACAAATCTCGGCTACGCTGCCCGCATTTATCCCCAACTTTGGCAAGGGCTAGAAACCGACAAACCCGTTAACATTTCCCTCAGCTTAGATGATGCTTTCACCTTCCTCAGCGAGTCCGCTTGGGTATTAGAAGATGCCGGATACAAAGTGATTGTCCCCGCTTGGTGGACGCCGAAGGGACGACAGCGGGCGAAGATTCGCCTGCAAGTTAAAGGGAAGGGCAGCAAGAGCGCGGCAATCAAGGGCAAAGGATTGTTTTCGGCGGATTCCTTGGTGGAATATCAGTATGAATTGGCGATCGGGGGTGAACGGGTTAGCGAACAAGAATGGCAGGCGTTAGTAAGCGCTAAAACGCCTTTAGTGCAGTTCCGAGGACAATGGATGGAACTGGACAAAGACAAGATGCAGGAGATGCTAAGTTTTTGGCAAAAACATCGCGAAGAAAACCCCGATTTAAGCCTGATTGACTTTATGAAGTTGACGGCAGAAGGAGAAGCGAGCGAACAGTTGGAGGTGGAGCGCGATCGGGCTTTATCGGATATGTTGGAGAAGCTGAACGATAAGAGTCGGTTAGAGTTAATTGCAGATCCAGCAAAGTTTCAGGGCAAGTTACGGGATTACCAAAAGCGCGGCGTTTCTTGGTTGAGTTATTTGGAAAGTTTGGGATTAAATGGCTGTCTTGCCGATGATATGGGTTTGGGTAAATCGGCGCAGGTAATTGCTCGATTATTGCAAGAGCGGGAAGTTTTATATACTACAAAAGAGACGGAACAAAAGACAGAAAATGCGATCGCACCTTCGGTTCTACCCACGCTGCTAATTGCGCCCACTTCCGTAGTTGGTAACTGGCAAAAGGAAATGGAAAAGTTTGCTCCCGAATTGCGATCGCTCATACACCACGGCCCTGGGCGCTTGCAAGATGCCAAGGAATTCAAAGCCGCCGTCCAAGGTTGCGATATGTTGATTACTTCCTTTACCTTGGTGCGAAAAGATGAGAAGCTGTTGAGCAGCGTAGCGTGGCATCGCGTGGTAATTGATGAAGCCCAGAATATTAAAAATCCGAAAGCGGCGCAAACCAAGGCGATTTTAAAGTTACCCGCTACCCATCGACTGGCATTGACTGGAACACCCGTGGAAAATCGATTGCTGGATTTATGGTCAATTTTTAATTTCCTCAATCCGGGCTATCTGGGCAAAGAGGCACAGTTTCGGAAGTTGTTTGAGATCCCGATTCAAAAAAATGGGAGTCGCACGCAATCGGCAGCGCTCAAAAAATTAGTGGAACCCTTTATTCTCCGGCGCCTGAAAACCGATAAGTCGATTATTCAGGATCTCCCCGACAAAGTTGAGCAAAAACTCTACTGCAATCTCACCCGCGAGCAAGCTTCGCTTTATGAAGCGATTGTGAAAGAGGTAGAACAAGAAATTGACGCGGCGGAAGGGATGAAGCGCAAGGGGATGATTTTGGCGACACTGCTGAAGCTGAAGCAAATTTGTAACCATCCGCGCCAGTTTTTGCAAGATGAAAGTGAGTTTACACCAGAGCGATCGCACAAACTGGAACGGCTGATCGAGATGATTGAGGAAGTCAAAGCAGAAGGCGAAAGTTTATTGGTATTTACGCAGTTTACAGAACTGGGAAGCGCATTGGAAAAATATATTAAACAAACGCTACATTACAACACTTACTACATCCACGGGGGAACCAGTCGCGAAAAACGGGAACGGATGATTTCAGAGTTTCAAGATCCAGAGTCTGAACCTTCGGTTTTTATTCTGTCACTGAAGGCGGGTGGCGTGGGAATTACGCTGACAAAAGCCAATCACGTGTTCCATTTCGATCGCTGGTGGAATCCGGCGGTGGAAGATCAGGCGACGGATCGGGCGTTTCGGATCGGACAGCAAAAAAATGTGTTTGTGCATAAGTTTGTGGCGATTGGCACTTTGGAAGAAAAGATTGACCAAATGATTGAGGACAAAAAGAAATTGGCAGGGTCAATTATTGGTGCTGATGAATCGTGGTTGACTGAGTTGGATAATGAGGCATTTAAGAAATTAATTAGGCTCAATAAAAATGCAGTTTTAGATTAGGAGAAACCAAAAAATATGTCACAATTTACTCGGACTTGGTGGGGCAATAAATTTATCGATGGGCTGGAAAGATTTACCGATTCGGGGCGACTCGGACGGGGACGTTCATATGCACGAAACGGCAAGGTAAAAAGCTTTGGCATGAATGATGGGTTAGTGATGGCACAGGTGAGAGGCTCGGTTAATCCTTATTTTGGGGTTTATAAGGAGCCTCTGTACACAACTCAAATTGAGTTTGAGCCAATTAGTCAGGAAAAGTGGCAAATGGCGATCGCCCAAATGGCATCAAAAGCCAGCTTCATTTCCCGGCTGCTTCTCAACGAAATGCCCGACAACATTGAAAATGCTTTCTCACCCCTCGGATTGCACCTTTTACCCAGCAGCCGCGAGGACTTTAAGACTACTTGCTCTTGCCCAGACTATAGCAATCCCTGCAAACATATTGCCGGAGTTTATTATTTGGTGGCGGCCGAATTGGACAAAGATCCATTTTTACTGTTTGAATTACGGGGGCTTTCTAAGGAAGTGCTGCACCGCGAATTGGCAAAAACGCCTTTGGGAATGGCGCTTTCTGCCGAGTTAACGGCGGATGCAGCGGCCCCTGTGGCGGTGGATTCCTATTACACGCGGGCGATCGCCAGTGAGGCGCAAACGGTCAGCCTGAAAGAGTTTTGGCATGGTGCGAAGCGATTACCGCAGACGATTGAGGTGGCAGCGCAAAGTGGGGTAAGTGCGATCGTGGTGAAGAAACAGGGAGATTTTCCACAGTTTTGGCACAAGGATGGTTCGTTTATTGAGGCGATGGAAGAGTTGTATTTGCGGGTGAAGAAGAATAAGTAGTTGGGTGGACAATTTTGCTGCCATACTCGCTCGAGCTCTTGCAAAAACTTAAACTCGAAGACTTCATAGATTTGGTACAATAATCGTGCTCATCATATCAGCTTTACCAGCAACTAAAATCGTAAGATCGTTATTTGATGATTTTAGACTATAATTAAGTTAGTGCGACTGTTAAAAAAGTAGACTTTTTAGTTACAGCAAGCTTTGGCAATTTCAAATTAGAATCTAAAATTGACTGATGTTACCAAGAGAAGAACTGTTAAAAGGCATTGAAAACCGCGAATGTGTGGCGCGGGCGCTCGACCAAGCGGAACAAGCAATTAAAACTTGGGAAGTTACTCTGACTGATTTTCTGTCGCCTCCAGAATTGGCGGACACTCTGACGGTATTTAAGCGGTTAACAGATGTGGAATTAGTGGCTTGGGGCGGCTACCCGCAAGCTGAAAGACAAAGAATTGCGATCGCGCGATCGGATATCCCGATCGACTCTGGTAGCGTTAACGTTGCGGCCGTAGAAATCGCTGGCAATTTCTTGTTCGATACAGCTTCTCACCGCGACTTTTTGGGGGCGATGTTGGGTACGGGAATTGTCCGCGAGAAAACGGGCGATGTGATTGTTTTGGGAGAACGCGGCGCGCAAGCCATTGTCATGCCGGAGATGGTAGAGTATTTGGAGATGAGTTTGCAGCAAGTGCGATCGGTTCCTGTACAAACGCGCCGCATTGAGTTGAGCGAACTCAAAATTAGAGAACCCAAAAAGAAAGAAATGACCACGGTTGAAGCATCGATGAGATTGGATGCTGTCGCTTCGGCTGGATTCGCAATGTCTCGCAGCAAAATGGCCGATTTAATTGACAGCGGTGACGTGCGAGTTAACTGGAAAGACATTACTCAAGCTAGTTATAATGTCAAGTCGGGAGATTTAATTGCTGTTACGGGCAAGGGAAGATTGGAAATTGGAGAAGTTGCGGTTACTAAGAAGGAACGCTATCGAGTCCAGTTAACTCGATATTTGTAATTCTCGGAATTAGTAATTGGGAATTGGGAATTAGGAATTTTTCCCCTGTTCCTTTTTCCCAATCTCGGCTAAATGGGTTAAATCTCGTACACAATCTGTTGCCGAACTTTCCTAGAACCCACCTCGGTTAAATCCGTTAAATCCCGTAGATAGACTACTTCCTTGCCGAACTTCCTTCGTAATTAAGCTTTCGCCCGAAACACCTTTTCTACCGACTTCACCAAAAGTTCTCGCGGCATCAATCGAGGCATATTGGCGATGATTTGATTGGGAATTCCCCCTGTCACAACATTAGACTCATTTTTGTCTAAAGCTTTCAAAGCATCTCGCACTACTTCCGCCGCAGGAACGAGTTTTTGCCCGCTGCTGGATGCCATAGCTTTCGGAAATTCAGCTACTGCAAAAAAGTCCGATTCAGTCGGCCCTGGGCAAAGGCACAAAACGCCAATTCCTAAATCTTTGTTTTCCGCCCAAAGTGCCTCGCTGAAACTCTGAACAAAGGCTTTACTTGCTGCGTAAATTGATAAGTACGGCATGGGTTGAAAAGCTGCGATAGAAGCAACATTGATGATACTTCCCGAATTTCTTTGGCGCATTCCCTGCAAAAATAAGTGCGAAAGTTCTACTAATGCTACAATATTTAGTTGCACCATTGTTAGTTGTTTCGCAAGCGGGCGATCGGCAAAAACACCGTAATCCCCAAAACCCGCATTGTTCACCAACAAATCAACCGTCCAACCTTTTTTAACAACCGTCTCAAATACAGCAGTTCCAGCGCCCGGTGCGCTCAAATCTTGCACGATTACTTCTATCTGAACTTTGAATTCCTGTTGCAGTGTAGCAGCTAGCTGTTGCAATTTGTCTTCGGATCGAGCTACCAAGATTAGATTGTGCTGGCGTTTGGCTAATTCGGCGGCAAAGGCTGCACCAATTCCGCCAGAAGCACCGGTGATTAAAGCAGTCGGCATGAAATTAATTCGGATATTTGATGTGGGCTTTATATATTTTAACAATTATTTACACGGGAACCTGTAAAATAATTAAAAGGGAATAGGTGAGTTTTATGGCGCGTCTTACCGATCGAGCTTTTGAAATTTTGCGGGTCGAAGTTGACAAGTGCGCGGCGGCTGATAGTCTAGCCGGTGATGTCTACCGACGGATGGTAATCAAGCGGTTAGAGAAATTACGCTTGCAAAACGGCACTTTCGCCTCAATAGAAGAAATCCGCGATACATTCAAAGACGAATTTCCCAACTTCAGCGAACAAGCTCTCAAAGCAGCCGTCAAAGCCAACCGCCCGCCGGGATTGTTCGGTAAAATCATCTTTGCTGGGAGTTTGCTGGGAAGTGCGGCGGGGATAATTTGGCTGCTAAATCTACCTTTTCCGATGATTCGCTGGCCCGTAGCCAAAACAATGCCGATATTGTTGCTGCCGAGTTTTATGAGTATGGATCACAATTACCGGCAGGCGATCGCCCTTGTGGAACAATCCGATCAACTGGTGAATAAAGCCACTGCTGTCGCTGATTTTGACTTGGGCGAAATTAAAGCAAAAGAGGCGCAAAAACATCTCGACGCCTTACCGGTGTGGTTCCTCGGCTATTACCCAAAGAGGTACTGCTCTTTTTTCCGCTGCAGTTGGCGGTTTACATTCGATGAATTTGAAGCCGCCCGCAAAAATGTGGGGCGGATGGAGGCTCAGATTTTCCAGCAAAAAAATGCTTTTACTCAGTTAAATCAAGTCGAACAAACGCTAAAGGCCGCGAAACAGGAGTATCAAGATGCAAAAACTGCCGCCGACAGACAAAAAGCGACGGTAAATTGGCAAAGTGCGATCGACCAACTCAATCAAATTCCCGCTGAAACCCTCGCGGGAGAAACGGCTAAGAAAACACTCAAAGCAGCAGAAAGAGACTTTCAAGCAATGGGCGGCGTCGCCACCGGTTCTTTGCAGGCTGACAACTTAATTGAAGCTGCTAAAGAATTTGCTCTCTCCGCCGCCGTCGCCTCCCAAAAACCTCCCCATCCCGCCGCACAGTGGGAGCAAATAGCAGAATTGTGGCAAGAAGGAATTAACCGACTAAAATTAATTTCAGTCGATAATCCGGGTTATCTCGACGCTCAAACTAAACTCGCTGAATATCAAAAAAATTTAGGAATTACCCAGATTAGACTGCAAGCAGAAAAAGATTCTACAACAGCTTTGCAAGCAGCTAAAAACTTGTTTGCCAACTTGCAAAATAATGTGAATTCTCAAAATCCAGGTTACTCCCTCAGCCAGTTGCAACAAATTATCAATCAATTAGAATCCGTCAAACCCGGCACAACGGTTTATCCCGAATCCCAAAAATGGCTGCAATCTGCTCGCAAGAAACAGCAAGAATGGCAAAAAAATTAGTCAGTTGTCAGTTGTCAGTTGTCAGTCAACGGTCAACCGTCAACCGTCAACTAACAAATTACCAAGTCGGGTCAACATACAGATTAATTGTCACTTGCTTTTTCCCCGAAGGGATGCCGGAAATACAAGCACAAATCGTATCTCCGCCATCAATTTCTACTTCGCAAGCGTGACAAGAACCCATGAGACAGCCGGTAGGAATAGAAACCCCTGCACGTTTAGCTACATCTAGCAAAAGCTCTCCAGGTTCAGCTTCAACTGTCACGTTATCTGGTAAAAAAGAAACTTTTGTCATTGAATTTGAACCTCAACTATAACAAACAATAATCAACAGTCAACAGTTAACAGTTAACAGTCAACAGTCAACAGTCAACTGTTAACTAATTAACCTAAAATATGCTTGATATCTAAATGCTTTTCCACGGTATCTGCTAGAGAGTCTAACAGAGTTTCTCGGTGTTCTCGGTAATTAGGAATACCTGTAGGCAAGGCGCGGAGTCCCCGCTGCTGCCGCAAGTGATTTAACCAAGCTCGCCGCCAAGCTCCGTTGTCAAAGATGCCGTGCAGGTATGTACCCCAAATTGATTGAGAAGTATTGACAATGCCTAAACTAGCATCGTCAAATAGCGGTTGAGTCAAATCTGACTCTAGGATTTGCGTTTTTCCTTGATGAATTTCGTAACCGGAAACTGGCAAACCCGGTTGAGGATAGTTAGATGTTACGATTCGTTGGCGGGCAATTTTGTTCGGTGCCATCGCAGTTTTCAAAGGCAGCAACCCCAATCCTGGAAATTCTCCCTTTTCTCCCTCAACCCCTTCTTTATCGGTGATACTTTGTCCCAGCATCTGAAAGCCGCCGCAAACTCCCATGACTGTACCGCCAGCTACTAAATAATTTTGAATAGCTTTTGCCATACCTGTTTGGCGCAGCACTTGCAAATCGGAAATTGTAGTTTTAGAGCCTGGTAAAATCACGGCGTCTGGATGGCCTAACTGGTCTTTTGGGCTGACATATTTGACGCTGACGCTAGTTTCCGACTCTAACGGGTCAAAGTCGGTAAAATTGGAAATTCGGGGCAGGCGGATGACCGAAATATTGATGTCGGTTTGAGAATTGGGAGAACGCCGATCGAGCAAATCCAGAGAATCTTCTGAGGGAAACACTTCGTCTATCCAAGGAATCACCCCAACTACCGGGATTCCCGTCCTTTCTTCTAGCCAAGTCAGACCGGGATCTAAGATCGATTTTTGTCCTCGGAACTTATTAATAATGAATCCTTTAATTAAAGCCCGTTCGTCTGGATCGAGCAATTCCAAAGTACCGATAATGTGAGCAAAAGCACCACCGCGATCGATATCAACTACTAGCAAAGTTCGAGCCTTTAAATATTTAGCTACCCGCATATTTGTTAAATCGCGGTGTTTGAGATTAATCTCAGCAGGGCTACCGGCTCCCTCACAAACAATCATGTCAAATTCTTGGCCGAGAAATTCTAAAGATTCCCGAATAGCTTGCCAGCCGAGATCGAAATACTGCTCGTAATATTGAGATGCTCGCACATTAGCGATCGCCCGACCCTTGACAATTAATTGAGAAGTCATGTCTCCTTGTGGCTTTAGCAAAATCGGATTCATTTCTACCCAAGGTGCGACGCCCGCAGCCCAAGCTTGCACTGCTTGAGCGTAACCAATCTCTCCGCCGGCCGCTGTGACATAGGAATTCAGTGCCATATTCTGACCTTTAAACGGAGTTACCCGCCAGCCTCGCCGAGAAAAGATTCGACACAAAGCTGCCACGAGTAAAGATTTCCCTGCGTGAGATGTTGTTCCCACGACCATAATTGCTTTCATAATATTAAGGGAGAAGGAAGTTCGGCAACGCGCAGTGTAAGGGATTTAATATCTATTCCGGTTACACCGTCCGTGATTGTTGATTGTTGACTGTTAACTGTTGACTCGGAGTCTAAAAACTAAATGGTTGAGTGTTAACTGTTGACTCAATTTTATTATTCCGATGCAACCGGAAACCATATAACGGATTTAACGGATTTAACCGATCGATGTTGAGGACTGAAGTCAAGCGTGAAGGAAGAGGGCAGAAGAAAAAAGTAAGAAGTAAAAAGTAAGAAGGCAGAAGGCAGAATAAAAAAAATTCTGGTTTCTACCTTTTACTTTCTGCCTCAAGATGACGGCTGATCTTCGCCGGATACCTTCTCAGACTTGGATTCAGTGGCCGCTTGAGCAGCTTATACTAGATCCGGAGGAGGGGGATTCGGGCGAATCAATTCCGGTTGTTCTCCCTCAGAAGATGGTTTTTTATCTGTAGGCGGGGGATTTGGGCGAATCAATTCCGGTTGTTCTCCCTCAGAAGATGGTTTTTTATCTGTAGGGGGGGGATTCGGGCGAATCAATTCCGGTTGTTCTCCCTCAGAAGATGGTGTTTTATCTGTAGATTCGATCGAGATCACTGATACTGAAACCGTTTCCACCTGCACGCTCAACCCAGGTTCTCCCGGTACTTCTATCTCTACAGGCTCTGCCATTTCCACCACAGTCATTTCTATCGATACTGCAGGGGCTTCTGCTTCCGGTACGCCTGCTGCTGCTTCCGGTTCACCAACCGCAGCCAGCGGTGTCTGGGTTTCCAGAGATACTGCAGGGGCTTCTGCTTCTAGCACGCCTGCTGCTGCTTCCGGTTCACCAACCGCAGCCAGCGGTGTCTGGATTTCAGCGGACGATCGATCTTCGATCGGAGTTTCCCCTATTTTGTCAGAACTCGCGGTTTCTGTTGCCATCAAAAATGCCATTGCTTCAACATCGTTGGGAAACGGCACTCCTGGGCTTGTTTCCACAACAGTGTTGCTGCTTTCGGCTGCCACTTCCGCAGCCGCCTGGGCTAATTCGGATTCGAGAATTTGGTCGATACCCGGTGCAGGAGTTGCCGTTATTTTAGATTCAGGTACGGTCGATTCTGGAGTCGCTGAAGGTTTTGGCGTCTGGGGAGTTACATCAGACTTGTTTTTACCCGCACCGAGTCCCAACATACCGCCGAGACTATTTTTGATATTGTCGAACAGACTTCCGAAACCGCCGGATTTTTTAACTGGTTTAGGAGTTGGAGGAGTTGGAGGAGTTGGGGTCGCTGCCGCCGCCGCTGCCGCCTGCGACTCTTTAACGGCTGCCCTCCATTCTGTTTCCTCGTCAAAATCATCGACTTCTGGCTGCTGTTGAGGCTCTGGCTGAGCCTCTGCTGACTCCACACTTGGTGCAACGGCTATTTCTGAAATTTCTAGAGGTAGAGGTGGAGGAGTGAAGCTGCTGGCTGCTGATTCTGTTAGGGGTTGTGAAGTCTCAGCAGCAGGAGTTTCGACTGAAAACACTGGTATTTCTGCAATTGCAGGTGGTTTCGAGTCGGGAATTTTCAAGTCAGGGGCGATCGCACTTTCTGCAGTTGCCTCGTCGATCGCACTTTCAGCAATACTTTCAGCTATGGGGGAAATCGCCGGCTGTTCCTCTAGCTTTACCTCGCCCTTATCCAGAGTGGGTGCTGGAACCACATCAGTTTTCGGTTTGGGCGATCGAACAAACTTAGGTTTTTTCGCCGCTGCTGCTGGTTCTTTTTTCTTGGCAAACAAGCCAGCAAACGGCACGCCTGCTGCCGCCAAATTCGCCGACTGAGGAATCGGCGTTTGCTCAGCAACGGGCGTCACCTGCCGGCGCAAAGTCAGAGTTTCCCAGGCAAACCAGCCCAACATCGCCACGCCCGCCATTTGACCAAGCAGGAGAGCACCAGTAATTCGTCCCGCACAAGCCCATAAAATTAACGCATAAAAAAGCCCTACCCCGCTCCAGGTAAAATCACTTTTGCGGTGCACTTCTGGAAAAAAGAAGGCCGCCATGTAAATACTGAAGCTGCCTAGACCGACCGCCAACGCCAGAATGTATGCAAGCATCTTGTCGGTACCTCCGCTGTGTCAAATAACTTCTACGCGCTAATTCTACCTTTGAGAGAGACTCAACGGCTTCTTTCTCTAGGACAATTCTTGATTTGTAGGGAAGTTCGGCAACGAACCGATGTAAGGAATTTAACACGCTCAACGGATGTTGACGGTAGAAGTGCGATGAAAGATTTCCCACTCTCCCCCACTTCCCTAAGGCCCATCACCCCCTATCCCCACACCCCCTATCCCCATCACCCCCTTCTCAGTGGTGATAGATGTCACTTAACTATGCCCGTGCGATCGCACCAAGCGACTGAGGATGTTTATATGTTGTAGGTGTAAGAGGAATTATGCCCTAGGGCGTATGTATGGGAGACAGTGCCATGTTAGAAAAACTATTATTAGCTGCCGGCTTAACCTTATCGCTTCACATATTTCCCGGACTAAGCACTTCCGCGAAATTACCGAAAAATTTGGTATTGCAATCGAGCGATCGCCCGGCTCAAACCGTGAAACTTCCCATTGTTGCAGTACCTGCGGGCATCAAGCCGAATGTCCAATCCTAATGATACGTGCCAGCTCATACGTGCAAGTGCGATCGGACTTAGGCAGAGCCTTTATAATATTTTTTTCAAGCTGTTCTCTTTTCTATGTGACTGTTCACAACTCATCAGTTTGTAGTCAGGGCTTTAGTCCTCATTAATATCACCTAATAAGGACTAAAGCCCTTACTACAAACCCTAGGCAAATAATTAGTAGCAGATAGAACATTAATTCCCATAACATACTCAACAAATCTCAACATTAGGTTGTGTCATAGACACATTCAAACCTTAAAAAACTTGGGAAACCTTGAGTAAAGGGTCAAAATAGATATATGATGTCAGATTAAGCTTAAAGCTAATAAGCACATTGACTATTAAATCAAGGAAAGTGAAAATGGGACTTAGTGATATTCTCTTGAATGAAAACCACAGAGAAACTTTTGTTGATGACTGTGTAAAGTTGATAGACCAACAAGTTGCAGCAGCGTCAGGATTGGGTGGTATGGCTCTTAAAGCTGCCTACTCTACTGTCAAGGGGATACGGGCTGACTATTGCGCCCAAGTCGTCGATCAACTTCTGCCAGAAATCTCGATCGCACTCGATCCGATGTGGACTGAAGCCGTAAACAATGGCAACCCAGTCGAATATTTTGCTCAAAGAAAAGGTGAAGTAGCAGACGAATTGCTCCAGATAAGTGACAAAAGGGTCGAGAAAAGCACAAGAGGGATGGTTAAAGGCGCCTATGCCAAACTCCGCCCCTCAGCTAAGACTTACGTAGAAAAGGGAGTACCGGATTTAGCCCAAATTATTAATAAACATAGTGCGGCCTGATAAGTGAGCAACGGCTAAAAAACAGGATACCCAGATACCCGGATTCTTCCAGAAATCGGGTATCTACAATCAGACTTATTCGTAAGTTTGCAGTTAGGAGAAAGAGTCCTAATTTTATGCTTATCCATTGCCAATTACCCACTGATTTGCAGCCAATATTTTCAACATCGCCTGTCCGGTAATTCCCAACCCCAAAAAGATTACAAACATCGCACTAATCGCGGGCAGAAATTTAACTGCTGTTATATGTTTTGGCAGTTTCTCAAAATTTTGTTTGGCATAAACTAAGATTAATCCGATCGCACTCAGCACTAAAGCCAATCCCAAACTAAACGCTACCACTAGCGTCATTCCCAAACCAAGATTGCCCAAAGCCGACGCGCTCAACAGCATCACCAAAGCGGAAGGACAAGGCAACAAACCGCCGGAAATTCCCAACGCTAATAAGCTTTTCCAAGTGATAGCAGAACCATCAGCACCGGGAGGCAAATGCGAGTGAATCCGGCCGTCTCCGTGATGGTGGTAGTGGTGAGATATATCGGGTTTTACAGGCTTGAATTCTCGCTCCCAACTTCCTCTGCTCAAAAGATTTACTGGTTCTTCACATTCCGCAGTAAGGACTTTACTCCTTAAAAACCAGTTTTTATTAAAAATTTTAGTTTTGATTTTTTTGAGAACTTCAGTCCTCACTAGCAACCTCGTCTTAATTTTTGATAAGAGTAAGTTAAACCCGATTACGGCTACTAATAAACCAGAGATTAAACTCAGCCAAGGATCTAATTTTTCCGGATCGATCAAGTTAGAAGCAAATAAAGTAATTCCGCCCACAGCAAACACGCCGGCAGTGTGAGTAATTGTAGTTGTTGCTGCTAGAAATAAAGCGTGTACCGGAGTAGCCCGCGAACCCACTAAATAAGCGCCGACTATGGTTTTTCCATGTCCGGGCGACATCGCGTGCACGCATCCCCAAGCAAATGCTCCCGCTACTGCTAGCAGTAAACTCCAACCGGAATCCCAGATAGATTCCTTTCCTGCTAACAAAAAGTCGCGGTTTTGCGGCGTAAACACAAAGCTTTTTACAGCACCGGCTTGTACAATCGTAGCTTGGCAGCTAGCTGTCGGAACTTCGGGCAAAAACAGATTGTAATTAATACGCAATTTCTCTGGTTTGGAGATGGAAATTGAGTCAGGTAAACGGGGGGTTTTATCTTGAGAAGGTGCGGGCCAGGTGTATTCTAAAATTAAGGTGCTGTGGGTATTGGGCTGCTGGATAACACTGGCGGTTTTAGCTGCTATGTCTAGCGGTGTTACTGCTACGGAGCCTTGAATGTTGCTACTGTTGGTGAGGCGGATTTGTTGGCTGAAAAACTTTTCTAGTTGTGTTTGGTGGCTGCGAACTTCAGCAGGTTGTAGCTGGCTGTCTCGATTGTCGTCGGCGAAGTTTGTTAAGCCGGTTGGGAAAGTTAATGTTATTTCGGTTTGCAAATCGTTGACTACTATTTCTGCTACGGATAAGTCTGACCAGTGGGAGTAAACTGGTCTGGTTGAGGTTGTTAGTAAGAATGAAAGTGTTAGGAAAAATAGGATAAATAATTGGTAAATTCGGTTAATTTTGTACTGCATAAATCCCGGGTGTTTTAGTGATTTTCGGATGAATTATTTGTTTTTGTTGTGATTTTTCCGGGGCGCTTACCCGCAAGCCCGCCGGGGATTGAAATCCCCGTCTCATAGCGAAAGTCGGTTAAAACCGACTGAATAGCTAATCAAATTTAACAATTGTGCATTTCAGTCCTATGCAAGAGGACTTAAGCTTTGAGCCAGGGGTTTCAACCCCTGGCGGATTGACGGAATGGCGAACTTGGCCGAATGGCTGCTATTAGCTAATCTCAAAATTCATAACTTCCCAAACCCAATGCTTGGCGGGATCGATCGTCAAAATTCGGGTCAATTTCCTTTGACTTTTGAAAATAAGCGCGAGATTCGGTATCCTTTCCTAAAGTCCGGGCGATCGCACCAGCCCGGTAAAACATCCCCGCATCCCGAATCCCCGATCGTATTATTTCGGCCATCACTCGATCGGCCTTTTGCCATTCCCCAGCACTCGAAAGCGCCCAAGCCAAAGTATCCAAAGTTACAGCATCCCGCCGAATTTTCACCTCCTCCTGCATTAACGCCAGCGCTTCGGTGACATCCTGCGATCGACCTTTTTCCAGCAGCAAACTTGCCAAATCCCTGCGGTGGCCAAAACCGCCCGATCCAGAAACCTGTTCCTGTCGCAGCCCTGCTTCTGCTTTTTCCCGAAGTCGCCGGGATTCGATCGCATCTCCCTGCAAATCCTTCACCCTTGCCATACCGCGATCGACAATGCGATCGAACACAGTCGCAACCCCGCCAGAATAGGCAGAAACCTTGCTGTAATAGCCTTCCGCCTCCCGGTAATTGCCCTGCCGCGTCTCCAAATCCGCCAAATAAATCAGCGCCAGCGGGTATCGCGGCACCAACCGCAGCGCCTCCAAAAACAGCGCTTTCGCCTGCACAAACTGCCCGCGACGCGCGTAAAATCGACCCAAGAGCGATCGGGCCCGCGCCGAACCAGCAACCTCTCCCGGTTCCTCCGCCGCCATTGCTTGGCGGTAATCCTGCACAACCTCAGCATCTCTGCCCTGAGACTCTCTCACTAAAGCTCTCAAAGTGAGAGAACCCAAGTTAGGAATCCGGTTAACTAAGGCTTCTGCGGCTGCATTTGCCTCGCTCACTTTACCCATCGCTAAGTGAGATGTAACTGCAAGGGCGATCGCATCTTCATTGTCAGAACCCGCCTGTTTAGCAAAGCGCAAAGCAGTAGCAAAATCGTGTCTCGCCTCGGCAATTCGAGCTAAAACTAACAGCGCACCTTTGTTGTCAAAAGGCAAATCGGCGATCGACCTTTGGGCCGCTTGTTCTGCCAATAAAAACCAACCTCCCTCCCCAGTAGCGCGAGCCATTTTTAAATAAGATCCCGCCAGCGCCGCCCGGTTCAAACCGCTGCGGGAATCAACGGCCAACCGCTGCTGGTAAAAAGCAATCTCTTGCTGAATTGCTTCCTTTTGATTGGGATTATTTCTCAAACTTTCCGAAAAATGATAGCGGTAATTAATATCGAGATTTTCGGGACTTTTGTTAGAAAATTTTTCTGAAATAAAACGCAAATTAGGAGGTAAATTCACTACTACCATCCCAACTAAAGGAACCGCTATCAGAAGCCACCACGAGAAAAAATCCGATTTTATTTCCGGTTTAATTTTAGTTTTCATACATCCGCTTTAATCAGCGTTCATCTGCGGTTAAAAAAATAATTTTCCATCTGTCATTAATCACTAAACTATAACTAATGACAGATGACTAATGACTAATTAGGCAAAGCCAAATAAGGAAAATTCGGTTCTAAAGGTTTGTGTCCCTGAGCCGGATTTCCCGGAGTTCCGTTATATGAAACGTTATCGCCAACCGGAGAACCTACCAAAGCTCCCAGAGTGATATCAATAACGTCGTCCATCAGCATACGACCTCCGATCAAGCTTCCTTGAGCATTTGTAGCGCTAGCGTAGCCGCTGGTTTTTGTGGTATCGATCCGCATGACATCGGGCAAGAAAGCTCCGGCGATCGCATTTGGATCGACATTATCCCGACCGTCCAAAAGATCCACAGCATTCAGAGTAGCAACAGCTTCCTGCCGCACCGGAGCAGCAGCAGCACTCAAATCTAATCTCGGAGGAATATTATTAAATGCCTCCAGATAAGCGGGAGAAACTATCAAACCTTCATTAATTGCAGGTCTCGCCAAACGCTCGAATTGTTTGAAACCGCCAGCTCCATCCCGGATCGAAACAGTTGACCAAACATCAAAAGTATTCGCCCCAGTTCCTGCTTGCAAAAACGCTTTTGGAACCCGCACGGCAATTGTATTGACGTTGTAACCTTTAGTAAAGTCGATCGCTTGATTCGGTTGTTTAAAAGCAGTGCGCGGCCCTGTTCCTAAAGCTGCGGCGCGAACTCGGAAAAATTGTTCCACATCAAAGAAAAACGGGTCTTCGCGTAAACCCGCAAATACAGTCAAATTAGAACCGCCCACAGGTACTGTATTCAAAACAGCATTAGAATTCAGCGGAGTTGTGGCAATTAGCCCGCCGTTAACTGTAGTCTTAGCAACAGTCTCCGAGCCGTTGCGAACAACAGTTACAGCTACCGCTTGCATACCTTGATTGTTAGGCGGACTGAAGGCAAACCGCAAGATAATATCCGAACGTCCAGTAGGTGTAGAATTCACGTCACCTACTTGCGTGATGTGAAATTGGTAGAGGGCTGTAGTGCTGAAATAATATTGATAGCGAGCTACAGACCTGGGATTTGAATTCATGGTAAATACTAAATCCCCGTCCGCAGCACCGGAGTTTTGGTCTTTTTCGCGATATACGTACAGGTCAGTTAAATTTACAGCGCGACCTTTGATATCTACTTCGCCGTCGTCGTGATCCGAAGCGACAATTATCCCTGGAGTTAATAGAGCAATTAGAGCTACTTCAATAGCTAGTATGGTTCGGCGAATTTTTTTTGTGAGCTTCACAGTTAGCACCTTTATTTCAATGAGATTTTTCCACAAATCAATGGTAAATAACCCGCATTCGCGGGTTTTACTTTTGTAGCAACAGGTTGAAATCTGTCAACCTGTCGGGCTTTTGCGCTATTGCTGAGCCTTCTCCTATTGGTGGTATACGAAGGTTTCGCAATTTTGGATCTGTGCTGCCAGACTAATTTATGTAAAAAAGTGGGTAATTGAGGATTTACTCGTTCCCGGACTATGCTTGGGAAGGCCCGATTCGAGACAGAGCCTCTCTCGATCGAGTGGAGCCAGAGCATCGCTTATTCTGCATAAAGCGGATTGCTAAGTCTCCAGAAAAGCACTAATTAGGTGGTAAAATTCCAGATGACTTGGGATTTTTACAATTCAAAGCACGACAAAATTAGCCGAAAAAGGCATACTCCAGTTTGTACCCCAACTTCAAACTTACAATTATGTTCTGTAGTGATATACGCCGAATTTTTAATTTTGGATCTGTGCAGTCAAAACAAAAATTTTAGGTACACTGAAATGACAGGCCAGAAGTCAGGCGATGAATCGCTGCTTTTAGTGCAGATTGCCCGGAAAGACGAAACGGCATTAGCTAAACTTTACGATCGCTACGGTCGCCCAAGTTACGCTCTCGCTTACAAAATCCTGGGTTCGGTAGAAGAAGCTGAAGAAGTTGTACTCGATGTTTTTTCCCAAATTTGGCAAAAAGCAGCAACTTACGATCCTTCTCGCAGTCGAGCAGATACCTGGTTGTTCATGCTTACCCGCAGTCGTTCCCTCGATCGCCTGCGAGCGATCCAGCGAACAGTCCGGGCGGCTGAAGCTTGTCTGGAAGATGCTAAAGTACCCATCTCTAGCGTTGCAGAACCGATGGAAGATGCAATGTTTAAAGAACGCAGGGAACAAGTCAAAGCAGCCTTAGAAAAACTGCCAAAGGAACAGCAAGAGGCGATCGAACTAGCCTACTACCAAGGATTGACTTGCGCGGCGATCTCAACTAAAACTGGTATCCCGACAGGTACAATCAAAACCAGAATTCGGTTGGGTATTTCCAAATTGCGTCAAGCTTTGAGCGAAGAATTTTAGAGAGTCAAAAAACAAAATTTAAGTTGTTGAACATCAATCTAAAATTATGGCATCTCCAATCATCCATCTTGAGTGCGAGGGCAGTAGACAAATCTGAAATTTAAAATCAACCTAGGCTGAATTAAAATTAATCGCGGAAAACAGATGGAAATGATGCCAGACGAGGAATATAACATCCTTGCAGCCCTTCAAGCTCTCGATATCCTCGACGAGTCAGAACGTGGCGCATTTGCAGAGAAATTGAAAGAGTCCGCACAAATTAAAAGTGAATTAGCTACTTTGGAAGCAACAATTGCCGCGATCGCCTACACAGCCCCCCCAGTTCCCGTCGCACCCGACCTCAAAAACCGCCTGTTCCAGCGCATAGCAGAACGGCCGCCAACCCCGGTAGAATCAGTCAATTTAAAGCCAATTGTTACTTGCCCAACAGAGAACAATACTCCATCTTTAATAGTGCGATCGCACGATGTCAAATGGAAATCTTATGGAGTTCCGGGAGTCTCGTTTGGCAAGCTTTATATTGACAAAAAAAAGCGCGAAATTACCTGCTTGATGCGACTAGAACCGGGAGCAACATTTCCCCTGCACCGACACGCTGCCTCGGAGGAAGTTTTTGTATTAGAAGGAGACTTAATTGTAGAAGGGGAAATTTGCCATCACGGCGACTACATTCGATCGGTTCCCGGTTCCACACATTCGCCCCTCACACGAGGGGGATGTTTGCTGTTAATGAAAACTTCGCTAGACAACGAAATGTTCGTCTGATATTATGTCGGTTGATTTTCCTGCAATGATTTCTTGTCGGTTAGTCGGGGCTGGTTTATGTATGCCAATTTTTAGTAGAAATTAGAGAGTGTTGGTGAAACTAGCTTTTCCAAGTATTTCGTCGGTTAATTTCCCTGACTCGCTCTAACTCAAGAACGCCATATTGCTCCGCATTATGCGGTTAAAAATCCCAAGTATATCACGTAATTACCATGCTAAATTACTCGCGTTTAACTGCTTTTCTGTCCGCGGTTATTATACAATTTGTACCCAGCAACCAAAGCGCGATCGCCCAAGAACGCGAAGGATGTTTTCTTATTAATTCAGTGGGAGAAGTAATTAACTTAAATTTGTTGTGTTCGCCTCAAGAAGCAGACATTAAGCTGACAGGAAACGATGGCAAATTTCTCGAAGACTACAAACGCTTAGCAAAAAGCTACTCTCCCGAAGCCACGGATAATTTACTGCAAGCAATCCAAAGGGCGCCCGGTCAAAAAATTGCGGCCGCTAAAAGAATGTGTGCGGAAGCAAAAGCGGGAGTTTCTCTGCCGGAAGTTAAATTAAGAGCGATCGGGCAAGCTGTCAGTATCGAAAATCCAAGTCTCAAAGAAAGTTTTCTTGCGGATGCCGATATTATTACCACCCTTGCCGCCAACCATTATTGCCCGGAGTTAGCCAGTAAGTAATATCATGAAATTTGGAGAGACACGCTAAGCGAGCATCTCAGTTTTGCTTTTACTATCCGTGTGCGATCGTCCCCCTGCCACTCGTAAAAAATACTTGTTACAAAACTGAGATGTTTCCCACGGTAATGCCGCGTCTCTAGTTGCAGTTACAATATTAATTGTCCTCTTGTCGCGCAACGATCCATGAAATTACCAGACATGAGATGAAACATTTAAAATCAAGTTCCGCCGACTTGCGGGATTTATTCAAAGACAGCATTACAGTTAAATATCTCGCGGAACCGCTGAAATCTGTCCCCGCTTGCGATGATGCAGCCAAATTGCGATCGTGGATGGAGGCCCGCGATTTTGACGTGCTCGGTATTGAAGAAAAGGGCACGGTTTGCGGCTATGTAGAACGATCGCACTTAGGTAAAGGCAAGTGCAGCGACTACCAGCAAATTTTTCACCCCTCACAATTAATCGCCGCTTCGACTCCTTTGATGGAATTGCTGCCGCTGCTGCGAGAAAAACCGAGATTATTTGTATTAGAAAGCAACAGGATCAACGGTATCGTTACCTGCGGCGATTTGCAAAAAGCACCAGTGCGGATGCTGCTGTTTGGATTGGTGACGCTTCTGGAAATGAATTTACTGCGGATCGTGCGGATTTACTTTCCCCAGGATTCTTGGCAAAAATTGCTTAAGGGCGATCGCATCTTAGCAGCAAAACACCTGTGGGAATTGGGGCGATCGCGAAATGAAGCAATTGACTTAATCGATTACCTGCAATTCTGCGACAAGCGAGATTTAATCCTGACTTCTGCTGAAATAGTCGATCGGTTGGGGCTCAAATCCAAACGCTACGGGGAGCGTTTTTTAAAGTCAGCAGAAGCATTGAGAAACAAATTAGCTCACGCTCAAGATTTAATTAACGGTTCTTCTTGGCCGGAAGTAATTTTTTTAGCCCAGGAAATAGAAGCACTTTTGCAGCGTTGCGAAGAAATTGAAATGGCCGCACCTAATGAAGTAGAGAGCATTTAATCCTAGTCTCTTAGAGAGAGATTTTGTTTGTTGAGTCGCCATTTTAATCGCCTATTTTGATAGAGGAAGGTGCGCCGAAGCGCACCATACATTTAGTTTTTAATTTTTAGTTTCCTGTTAGTATACTGAGGAACCCAGCCTTGAGCAGTGGTGTAATACTGCAAGGCTTTTAAGTACAGCGACGGAGTGAGATAAAACCAATGCTCGGTATTGGCCGGCACTTTAATGTATTCTTCAGCTTGCAGCATTAGTTGTACCTGAGAGCCGTTAGAATACACGAACCCAAAAACGCATTCCCCAGCTAAAATGTGAAGAACTTCTGCATCTGTGTGGGTGTGAGTGCGATCGCTTTGAGTCATCAGCGCGTAAATCTGCTGCGAACCTGGATGCAGAACTTTTAAGTCGCACCACTTATATCCGCTGACGCGCTTGAACTGTTCAAACTCGCTATTAAATGCTGCGAGAATCTGCTGTTTTTCTGTAACATTGAGAATGTCTTGAACGAGCAGTTCTTGAAACGCCGGATTTTCGTTTGCGGGCAGGAAATCGATCTCAATATTTAAAACTGCCAGTTGACTCGCGATCGCCCGGATATCCGTATATGTTCTACCGTCTTCTAGTTGCAGAACAGCCATATTACCACCTAATGTGTTGAGCTTTGAGGGAAATTGAGTTTCCATTTTTAAGCTGCTGTTTTAAGCTTTCGTCAAAAACTAAACTCCTGCTTATTTTCAATAATAGCCGATCGCTAAAATTCCATGTCCTGCCTCGGCAATCATCAAAGCAATACCACCCATCAAATAATTTTGTGGGTTTTTTAACTTTTATTTAACTAATGCGAATGGGAAGTCCCGCGCTCTACCGAAGGTGAGCGTCGGGATGAAAACTCGCGGTAAAAATAAATTGAGCGACAGCGAATCAATATCGTTTTTGTGCGCTATGATGATTTTATCTGTATTCGCCAATCTTGATAAATGTATAAAGCATACAAGTACAGAATTTATCCCACAGATGAGCAAGAAGTCTTGCTTTCAAAGTCTTTTGGCTGTGCGAGATGGTTCTGGAACTATGCTTTGAATCTATGTCAAGAAACTTACAAGAATACCGGGAAAGGACTATCTAGAGCATACATACAAGGCTTGCTGCCTGTACTCAAAAAAGAATACGAATGGCTGAAAGAACCCTATTCTCAATGCTTGCAAGTGGTCGCATTGAATCTATCTACTGCCTACAAAAACTTCTTTGACAAGAGGGCGATGCTGCCCAAGTTCAAAGCCAAGCATGGCAGACAGTCGATCAGCTACCCTCAAAACGTCAAATTCGACGGTGACTATATCAACCTACCTAAGATTGGTTTAGTTTTCTGTCGGCGACATCGTGATTTTGAGGGCGACATCAAGACCGTTACCGTGTCTCGCAACCCGGACGGCAAACATTTTATTTCTGTTTTGATTGACGATGGGAAAGAAAAGCCTGAGTTAGTCCCAGCAGATAAAGCTATTGGCATTGATGTCGGGTTAACCCATTTTGCTATCACCAGTGATGGTTCCAAGTTCGGTAATCCCAAGCATTTTGTTAAACGCCAAAGAAACTTAAAGCGCAAGCAACAGAAGCTTGAGCGCAAAAAGAAAGGCAGTCAAAACAGGAAAAAGGCAAGACGGGCGGTGGCAAAAGTTCACTCCAAAATTGCCAGATGCCGCGAAGATTTTCTACAAAAGCTATCCCGCAAGATAGTCAACGAAAACCAAGTTATTGTAGTAGAAAGTCTCAATATCAAAGGCATGGTAAAGAACCATAATTTAGCCAAATCCATTAGTGACGTTGGCTGGGGTATGTTCTGCACGATGCTTAAGTACAAGTCGGAGAGTGAAGGAAAACAATATATCGAGATTGATCGATGGTTTCCTAGCTCTAAGACTTGCCATGTATGCCTAAATCGAGTTGATAATCTCACTCTTGATGTTAGAGCATGGAGTTGTCAGCGTTGTGGTACTCACCATGACCGTGACGTAAACGCCTCGATAAACATTAGAAATGAAGCCTTGCGGATTTTGGCGTTAGGAACTAGCGCTTCTGCCTGTGGAGGGGATGTAAGTCGATC
>NZ_JAUBQH010000035.1:0-70147 GCF_036701145.1 Microcoleus sp. Pol17C6 | reverse complement strand
TAATTGGGTCAACAGGTAAAAGATGAGTAATTTGACTCATTGACAATAGTGCTTTTAGCTTAACTTGTGAGTAATGATCACCGCTAGATGTGCGGCAATTGGCAGAAATTTGAGTTCCATTAATACCGAAGTCTGTGCAAGTTCGGTTGAACGTACTTGCTTCCCCAATATTGCCTTGTACCAGTTGTCCATTTTTATTATGAACCCCTTGAATGGTAATGGAAGTGCGCTGATTCGTACCATTTTTTTTGTTACAAGTTGCAGATAATTGAGCGCCATTGATTGAAAAATCCGTGCAACTGGTAGCAAAGGTACTTGCTCTTTGAGCATTTGTCGGCTGCTGGAAGATGGAGAGCGATAGTACGATTGAAACAGATAATCCCGACAATTTAATTAAGTTCATGGTCTTTTTTATGATTTACTATTTTCAGCGTAAGATAATAACCCTAAAATGCTTCTAGCTTTTAGTTTAGTATAAAATTAGCCAAATAGTCAGCTTGCGACTCAGCCTCTGTGAGGGAAAATCCTAAACTTTTGGCTAGGTGTCGCCCTAAAATATAGGCTGTTATTGCTTAGACAAGACTTACGGAGGGATGGAACGCAGGCTTTACTCATTGCACAGAAACGGAGTATTACCAGTCTATAGTTCCGTGGGATATTCGATACCTAGCCCAAAGTTCAGGTAATCTCCTCAACTAAAGGTGAGTTAAATATCTGTTGTTTTTATAGGTTCAAAACTCTACTTTGAGGTAGCTACTTTAGCCAGGAAATTTTCTAAACTAAATTTACGCATAGGCCAGCACTAGCTTAGCTGGAAAAAAACAAATAAGGAGTTACTTCCTTCACCGAAATAAAAAGGAGCAATCAGATGGACAGCACTAATCAGTTTTCCCGAGAACTTGAGCAAGATTCTGCCGTGCAACAGCAACAGTCGCCAGTCAATTCTGTTGCTGAAGAATTGAACGATACGGAATTAGATGCGATCGCAGGTGGTCTTACGTTTTTCGATTGGAGTAAGCTCCAGTGGTACGGTCCGACCGAGAGAATTCCGACCGAGCATTTTGTTAGCCACATAGCGGGTAAAAAGGCTGGATAGGAGGCAACTTTACTAGGAGTTGGTTCGATCGCTTTTGGAAGCAAATTTCACTAATTATCGAAGGAGTAAACATCTGATGGAAAGCAACAATCGATTTTTGCAAGAAGTACCCTCCGAGTCGTCCGCAATCACAGCATCCGCACCGGACAACTCAACTAATCAACAATTGAGCGACTTGGATCTCGATGCGATTGCGGGCGGCTGTTCCGATATGGCCGATCGAGCTCGGGCTGCCGGTATCCCGGTTATCACAGCCAGTGGTCCAAGGCCCAACATTTTTGGTCGTGGTCTGCCCATGAACTTAATTGAAGAAATGCAGTCCTATTACGGACAGCAGAAATGAGCTGGTTGTAACTAGAAGCGATGGCGCTTCTGCTGAGTTTAAACATCCAAGGAGAAAACATCTGATGGAAAGCAACAATCAATTTTTGCAAGAATTACCATCCGAGTCGTCCCAAATCGCAGCATCAGAATTGGAAAATTCAACTAATCAAGAATTGAACGACTTGGAACTAGATGCGATCGCGGGCGGTATGCGTATTATCACAGCCAGCGGCCCAAGGCCAAAATTTGCTAGTGTTAGTGGTTTCTCCATGTACGGAGACGATAAAAAGAGCGTCTTCTAACTAGAAGCGATCGAGCTTCTGCTGAGTTAAACCACATAAGGAGGAAACATCTGATGGAAAGCAACAATCAATTTTTGCAAGAATTATCGCCCCAGTTATCCCAAATCGCAGCATCCGAATCGGAAAACTCAATCGATGAAGAATTGGACGAATTGGAATTAGAGGCGATCGCGGGTGGCCATTCCAATATGGCCGATCGAGCTCGGGCTGCTGGTATGCCTGTTATCACAGTCAGCGGCCCAAGACCTAATTTTGGTCCAGGCCCCAGTATGAACATGGAATTCTTTGAAGCATTAAGGAATTTCGATCGCTAACAGAAGAAATGAGCGGCTTGTAACTAGAAGCGATCGCGCTTCTGCTGAGTTTCAACACCCAAGGGGAAAACATCAATGGAAACCCAGTTTATTTAAGAAACTGGGTTTTTATTTACCTCATCTCATGTACCTGTGAATCTAGCGTAATTCCTATAAGGGCGGTTTTTATCAACCCTAAGCGACTAAAACTAATAATTTTGTAAACCAGTTTCTGCCTGTCTAGCACGTCTAAATCATTATATAAATATACCAAAAATATGGATGCAATACAGCCAGTATACCTCATGCAGCAAGCCCCGGATATGGGTAACACTACAATATTTAGTGTTGGCTTAGTTATCCTCTGCTTGCTCTTGCTAATTTTGTTGTGGCTGCCGGATTTGCTAACAAAAGAATAATCAGTTCGCCAACGAGCAATGTACGGGATGTAACGGATGTAAATGAGATGTTGCACCATTTTAAATAAGGCTTTTATGAACGGGCAAGATGCCCGTTTCACAAGAATTTTACTCCTTGTGAAACGGGCATCTTGCCCGTTATTGAAAATGGTTTTACCTTGAATCCCTACTCTAACTGCCGCGCCACTAATCGAGCAAACAATCCCCCCTGTTTTACCAATTTCTCAAAGGAACCAACTTCCACTAAACGGCCGGCTTCAATTACATAAATGCGATCGGCATTGCGAATCGTACTCAGGCGGTGGGCGATGACAACTCGCGTCACATTCAACTTATCCAAACTCTCAGTAACGATCGCCTGCGTGCGGTTGTCCAAAGCACTCGTAGCTTCATCCATCAGGATAACCTTTGGTTTGACAACCATTGCGCGGGCAATTAACAATCTCTGCCGCTGTCCTCCCGACAGATTCGTGCCACCCTCGCTGACAACCGTGTGCATTCCCATCGGCATTTGTTCGATATCGGCCGCTAAACCGGCCATTTGCGCGGCTTCCCAAGCTTCCTCCTGCGTTACCATCGCCCCGCAGGTAATATTGTCAAACATCGAACCGGCATTAATTCTGCCGTTTTGCAGCACTACTCCTAACTGCCGCCGCACAGCTTGAACGTCGAGGCCTGCTAAATCTTGATTGTCGTAATAAACAGTGCCGCTTTGTGCTATTTCAAATCCCAATAACAGCCGAAATAATGTTGATTTGCCACTCCCCGAAGTCCCGACGATCGCGATAAATTCCCCCGGTTGAATATTGATGCTGACATCATCTAAAATTGGGGGGCCGTCCTCCCGGTAGCGGAAAGTTGCCCTATCGACAGTAATTTGACCTTGCAAGCGGCCCGGATCGGCTTTTGTCGGGTCAGATTCCGGGATTCCCTGGACGATCGGTTTGGCTCGCTCCCACAGCGGTACAATTCCTAAAATATCAGTTACGGTATTGCTCAAGTCTGTGATGCCGGAAAGAAAAGTTCCGAAGGCGGAATTAAAAGCGAGAAACGTCCCCATATTCAGTCCGCCGCCTTCTGTTTGAGGAGTTTGCATAAACTGAATTGCAAACCAAAACATCAGAATAGAACTGACTAGCGGCAGCGCTTCGTTAAACACAGAAACGCTGTCGTCAATTCGTTTAATTCCAGTTCTTAGTTTAATTTGGTGGCTGTATTTTTTCGCCCAAGCTGCAAAGGCTCGCCCTTCGGCGGCCGCTACCCGCAACTTTGATACTCCGTTAATCAGTTCTACTGTCAGCCCGTTAATGTTACCTTCTCCTGTTTCCATCTTCCGCTCTTTTGGGATTAAGAGCAAGCTCGATGTGACTGTTACTATAACCGCAATAAGAGTTAAACCAATTCCGACTAAAGCCAGCGGCAGGCTGTAAATAAACATCAGCCCCAAATTCAACAGGGAGAATATGGCGCTCAAAAGTGTCCGCTGCGTCGCGCCGCTGAGTTGGGCGCGAATTTGATTAACTGCTAATAAGCGAGTCAGCAAGTCGCCAGAAGAATAGCTGCGGAAAAACGCCGGTTTTAATCTCAGCAATCGATCCCAAACTGCCGGCTGGAGAGTGCCGCTGGCAGCATTTTCGATCCGCAGGGTCAGAATTGTTTGAGCCATGCTAAATACAGCCCGTCCGATCGCCGCAACTAACAATACCAGCCCTAACTGCCACAGTAACAAACGATCGCTGTCAGGAATAGCATCATTGACCAAAATCGAGGTAGCTTGTGGCGTCACCATCCCCAATAGCGTTCCCAATATCCCCAGCCCGAAAGCAGCGATCATGTCTTTTTCGTAGCCCTTCGTCCCGAAGCGAAACAGTTCCGCAGCGTTGCGAACTAATAGCGGCAGCGGCCGGTAAAACATGAGAGTTTCTGACGACAACTCTTGGGCTATTGCTTTAGTTACCCGTTTGCGAGTGCGATCGATCGGATCGAACAAAGTATAGCGAGAACCCTTAGCGGGTAGCAAAGCTACAGGTTGATCGTCGCACTTTGTATAAGCCAATAGCGGGCCGCAGTTCTGCCGCCACCAATCTCCAACCAGCAACACGCGCCTGGTGCGAAATTGGGACGATCGCGCGATCGCCTCCATCGGATCTTTAACCCGGCTGAAATCTTCGGAACCCGCCGGGGGATTGACTGTTATCCCTTGTGCCTTACCTACAGCCCCAGCAGCGATTAACAGCGGCGTTCCTTCCTCAGACACCTCAGTTTTCCGGGGATGCAGCACCTCGGTTAACTCTCCCAAAGCTGTCTGAGTCACTTGGCGGTTTAGCTGTTCGCGTTCCTGAAACCGGCGGAATTCCTCTGCTTTTTGCTGAGAAACCAGCAAGTTCAAGCAGCAGCAGAAATACTCGTGCAGCAAAGCTAAACTCGGGCGCAGCCAGTCGGCCTTTTCCACCTCTGCTGTTGAGAAAATTTGCACCTCAACTTCCCCGGATGCCACCAGCAGCATATTCCCAGCCAAAGGAAACGCTGGGGAAGCGAAATTTAACTTCAATTCCCCGACACTCGCATCGCCCGACGAGACGCGCACCCAGACAACTGTTCCCGGCGGCGATCGCAGCATTTGACCTTTTTGCAGCGATATCTGCTGCAAGGCTGCTAAAACAACAGTTTCTGGGGCAACTTTTTCCTCCGGCGCGTGAAGCGGATCTATCCCGTAGGGAATCACTCGTTCTCCCAAATGCTTTATCCACCCTTCCACAAGCGCGATGGTTTTGCTGTCACCAGCAGCCACTAAAGCGGCACAATCTGCGATCGCGATCAATTCCAGTTCCGTTTCGGCGATCGCGATCGCCAGAAGTCCCCAACCTGGTTTTGAAATTTCTCCCCCCCCTTCTCCTTCTCTCCCCCGAAGCTTGGGGGTAGCAGCGCCGAACAAAGCCTCGCCTGCACCGACGCCGAACAGATAATGGCGGTTGCCCGCAGGCTTCTCACTTTGTATCTTGGCTGCAAAAACTGCGATCGCGCCCGACTTAACAATCCATACCTGATACGGGTCATTCAGCAGCAGCGGTTCATTTCCTTTAATTCGGTGCAGTTTCTTAACAGGATTTAGATCGAGCATAGCTAGTAATTGGCGATTAGTAATATCAAGTCGGGCAGGGGTTTAAAGCCCTGCGTCAAAGAAGACAGTCGGATCGAATTGATCGGGCTAATCCACAGATCCGCCGGGGATTAAAATCCCCGTCTCATAGCTAAAGTCGGTTAAAACCGACTGAATAGCCAAATCAAACCATCATTCATTTCAGTCCTCTTCAGAGGACTTTAGCTATTAGACAGGGAATTCATTCCCTGGCGGACTGTCGGGCTGGCTACTGTATTTCTGCTATTTATTCTTCATTCCCAACCAAAAGAGCATAAGCTCCTCCCAGCTTTTGCAACTCCTCATGAGTGCCTCTCTGAACAACTTTCCCCCCTGCTAGCATAATAATTTCATCGCAATCTCGAATCGTGCTCAAACGGTGAGCAACCACAATACAAGAAGTACCGCGACGCCTCAAATTGCGATCGATAATTAACTCGGTTTCAGCATCCAAAGCACTCGTTGCTTCATCCAACACCAACACCGCCGGATTTCTCACTAACGCCCTGGCAATTTCCAAACGCTGCCGCTGTCCGCCGCTCATATTTGTTCCCCCTTCATTGAGTTGAGCATCGTATCCTCCCGGCATATTCAAGATAAGTTCGTGAATTGCCGCATCAATGCACGCTTGCACTAAATCTGATTCCGGTACTGTCGGGTCCCAAAGCGTCAGATTTTCCCGAACAGTGCCGGCAAAGAGAAATATCTCTTGTTCGACCATTGCCAGCGAATTCGCTAGGATAGAACGGGGAATCAAATTGCGAGGAACCCCGTCAAATAAAATTTCGCCATTCATTGGTTCGTAAAGCCCGGTAACAAGTTTGGCAATAGTAGATTTCCCCGAACCGCTGCCCCCCACTAACGCTACGCGCTGACCCGGTTTTACAGTTAAGTTCAAGTTGTCAATTAGCGGCGCTTCCAAGCGGCTGTAGCCAAAACTGACACCGCGCAATTCAATGCTTCCTTGCAGGTGAAAAGCATCTGGTGCGATGGCGCTGCGGCTGTATCCACTATTAAAAAAATCGCGGTCTGCTTCTGGATCTACAGGGTTTTGCAGAACGTCATCAAGTCGGCTTAAATCTGCTTCTAATTCTTGCAGAGTGCTGCCAAAATGGACTAGATTGTTGACTGGTCGCAGGAATTGTTGAGTGAGACTTTGATAGGCAATTAACATCCCGATACTCAAACCGCCGTTCATCACCCGCAAGCCCCCGACAACTAAGATAGCAGTTGCAGCTAATGCCGTTAAAAATGCTGGTAATATTGACAATATTTGAGTGGGCAAAGCCAATTCTTGCTGGGCGTTGCTCATTTTGGCATAGTACCCGGCAAACTTAGAAAATAAATCGAATTCTAAACCGCTAGCTTTGACAGTTTCTATAGATTGAATGCCTGCAATTGCAGCACCGCCCACCTTACCTGTTTCCTGAGCTAATCTGGTGTTAGCATCGACGCGGCTGCGGGATAAAGATTGGAGTGCCAAAAAGTTTAAGGCTGCAAAAACAGCCGCAACACTGGTCAATACCCAGTCGTACATAACCATAATTATTGCATAGAAAACCATCATTACCGCGTCGATCGCAGTTGCAGCAAGTTTCCCCGATAAAATTTCAGCAACCTTGTCATTAACTTGGCAGCGACTGCTAATTTCACCTGCAAACCGCTGGGCGTAAAATCCCACAGGCAAGCGCAAAGTATGCCAGAGAAACTGTCCCGACATCGAAATCGCCAGCTTGTTTGCCAGCCGCCGCAAATAGAAAAGCCGCATCCGCGCTAGCAGCCCTTGGACGGCCGCCGCCAACAGCATTCCCAATATTAAAGGCCGCAGCCACTCGTGACGGTTTTCGACGAGAATTTCATCCACAAAAATTTGGGTAAATGCTGCGCCAGCCAAACGGGGAACAGTCAGTAATAAACCAGCAATTAAACAAAATGCGATCGCCCAGCGGGAACTTTGCAATCGGGAATCTAAAGCACTGGCAATACTCGGTTTTTTCCCACCCTTTTTAAACTCCGGCCCAGGCTCAAAAGTCAAAACAACGCCAGTATAAGCCAACTTAAATTCTTCTAGAGAAACAGTCCTCGGCCCCGATGCGGGGTCATTGAGATAAACGCGCTTTTTCTTCATCCCCTCAACCACCAAAAAGTGATTGAAATTCCAAAAAACAATAAAAGGGGGCGGTACAATTTTCAACTCTTCAACAGTTTTTTTAAACCCTTTAGCATCTAAGCCGTAAATTCGGGCTGCTTTGAGGATATTAGAAGCTTTACTGCCATCGCGAGAAACGCCGCACTCGCTCCGCAATTGGGCTAAAGGTACTGGGTGTTGGCAGTAACTCAAAATAATTCCTAAAGCAGCAGCACCGCACTCTACTGCTTCCATTTGTAAGAGGGTGGGAGTACGAACTCGCCTTAAGTTGCGCGGCGTAAAAAAGTTGTTAATCCAGGGAAATTTCATTGCTTATTAACGGGTAATTAGTAAATGAACAAGACTTACGCACCGGGACCGAGAAACCGGGTTTTTTTACGAAAATACTTCGTGAGGGCGAGCAGATTAGGTAAAAAACCCGGTTTCTGACTACCCATGCGTCAGTTGTTAGTAAACCCCAGTCAAAGACCTAAAAATGGGAATCACGTAAGAAATCGGCGCTAACTGCCCGATTTGAACCCGAACTAGCGCCGTAGTACCGGGGGAAATCTTGAGAGGAGGCCCGTTCGAGGAAGACCATTTGTAACCGCTGATAGTGTTCGGATCTTGTTGCAATTCGACAAAAACTTGCACGGGAGCACCGCCGCCAGCGATGCTTTTTGCGATGCTGTCAGCCAAATTTTCATTGCCGATAATTGCCGACATATCTTGATTAGTAACCGGAAAAGGAGAAACTTGGGTTACTTTGCCGACAATGCCGCCGTAGCGTTCTCGCTTGACGACGCTAGGGGTAACTTGTACGGTCATTCCCGGTTTAATTTGCTTGCCGTCTCTGTCAGCAAAATAGACAAGACTGACCATTTTTTCGCGAGAATTCTCAGATTCAACTGTCCCGATTCTTGTACCGATGTTCAGCATTTGACCTGCAACGGCGCTAACTTCTAAAACGCGCCCGTCATATTGGCTGGTAATTTTGCTGTCGGCGGTCAACTGATTCTGTAAGTGGGCAATCTTGCGTTTAACTTCCTGAATTTGATTTGTTTGGGCGATCGACTTCTCTAAGTCTTGTTGAGCTAGTTTGACCGCTTGGGTTTCTATGTCTTTAATCTTAGTTTTTATTTCATCAATTTTGTTGAGGTTTTGCAGGTAATCTCGTTCGGCGTTACTTTTCTGAACTTTAAGTTCTTGGAGGTTGTTTTTAATTTCGTTAAGGCGGTTGAGATTTTGCAGGTACTCCCGTTCGGTATTGGTAGCTTCAACCTTGAGTTGCTGCCGGGTGTTTTTGATGTCGTCAATTTTATTGAGATTTTGCAGGAATTCGCGATCGCTATTCGTTTTCTGAACGTCGAGTTCCTTTAACTGCGTTTCAATATCCGCCAGTTGCATCTGAGAGTCCGCAAATTCCTGTCTCGCTTGCAGCATTACATCCTCGCCGATCGCCCTCTCTTGTTCGTAAAGAACGCGGCGAGTTTCAAACCGCTGCTGTAAAGTTTCCACCAAAGAAGTGATGTGCTGTTTTCGCTGCAAAAGACTGTCGCGTTTTTTGGCGATCGCGGCCAGAGTTTGCTGCCGCAATATCGGCGCAACTTGTTCTCGCCGCAAACTTTCTTCCAAACTTTGGCGTTTTTCTGCTAATGCTGTCAGAGTTTGCTGCCGCAGTATCGGGGCAATTTGTTCTCGGCGCAAACTTTCTTCCAAACTTTGGCGTTTTTGCTCTAATGCCGCCATACTTTGCTGGTGCAATATCGGTGCAACTGACTCCCTATTCAAGCTTTCTTGAAGGTCTTTTTGCTCCTGTTCGAGGGTTTTTAATTCCAGCGCCATCTGCTGTTTTTGCAGCTTATTAGTATCTTGCTTTTGTCCTTGCAGTTGGGCTAATTTGGCTTTTTCTTGTTCTAGCTGCTGCTGGAGGTCGAGTTTATTAATTCTGCCGATTTCTTGACCCCGTTTAACAACATCTCCCGGCTTGATATTTAGCTTTAACAATTGACCGGAACTAGCAGCTTGAAATTGCACGACTCGGCGGGGCAGAAGCAACACGCCTTGACCGGAAACAGTCAGCGGAATTCGCCCGATCGCACTCCAAACGCCCGCAGCAGCAACTAAACAGCCAATTGCAGTTAGTGGCAGCCACGATCGAGGACTAACCACCTGCATCATTTCGTCGAGGCGTTCCGGTGAAGATAAGCGATCGATCGCTTCAGTAGTGAAAAGTTTGTTTTGTTTTACCTGCATCAGCTATTCCTTTCGAGAGTGCGATCGCGCTGTCAGCAGGGGTGTATTTGAAGGGGAAATTCCTTGCAAGTCAATTGAGGCACAAACAATTTCCCAACAAACGTTCAAAGCTTCCGTGCAATTACTTGAATCTTCTCACTCCTGTTTGCAGCTTGCCTGTAAAATCACTTTACGACAATTAACCCTCGTAAGACCTAACTAACAGTAGAGTTTTCAGCTAACAAAAAGACCAGCGTACAGCCAGTCTTCAGACGGGGAATGACCCGAACTTTCGGCTAGGTATCGCCTGCAGCCAGTGCCTACACATTGGTCATCAGTTAAGTTAAAAACACTTTTGTCAATGAGTAGAATTACTCTAAGGTATCGAAGTAGCAACTTAAAATGTGCTGCTAAGGATTGCTATATAGTTTGATTTTTGATAAGTTCACTAAACCAACCCCAGTGCAACAAAATGCTCTTGATTTGCTTGGTGTTTCTCTAATTTATACGCAGTAAACCGGGGGCAAAAATCTTTATTTCAAAAGCTTACTACACTGAATCTGCTTTTTGTAAATTTGGGAATTTCAGTGTAATTGGTGATTGGTAATTGTAGGTGGGGTAGAAGGAAGAGAAACCCCACCTACAATTACTATTAACAGTCACAGTCACAAGTCAAAAGCTAACAGTCAACCGTTAATTGTTAACTGTTGACTGTTAAACTGAATGCCTGTGCCGAACTCGCTAGAAAATGCCTGAATGGCTGTTCAGTCTCTCGATTTAGAACTTTTAGAAAGCTTACCCTCAAAAGGTTGAACTCCACTATTTGGATAGTTGTCATCGCTGGGGCTAAAAATCCGCACCGCTGCTTCCGAGACGTAACGCATCGCGTTTGCCAAAGATTTAGAAAGATTCATAGAATCTGCCTCTCTTGTCTGGGTTCTGATACTTTTAATATTACTCTGATTTTTGGGCTGTGGATGAGTTTAGCAATATTTATTTGAATTACTTATTGGTCTGCAACATTGAAGCAAGCTGAAGGTTTAAGAAATTACGCATTGTTGGACGATCGACCTTTTGCTGGTAGATTTTTCCTTGGTCAACTCAATCTGTCGCGATCGCCCTCCCGACGCTCAGAAACCGGGTTGTCTAACTCTATTCAAAGGCTGCAAGGAAATATTTTCGCAAAAAACCGGGAACGCTTGAGTGTTTGTGCTTAATTCCTGAGTTTGTTAAATTCAGTATTTATATTGCTTTTACCATAATATTAATGTACAAATTAACCGAAATCCGCTATTAAAGGGCATAATAAGCGAATTTTTCCGACAAATATCTGCAATCTTTATCAAATATTTACAAAAAGATATGGTGTTTGTCACTATAATTAAAAAAAAGAAGTTTGTTCGGGGTTTTTTTTATGAAAACTACCACAGAAAGCCTGCAGCTCACAGGTTTTGAAGAAATCTTAGAAGACCGGGAACTAACGGTTTCTTCAGCAGATTACAGCCTTTTGACCGATCTCTACCAGCTAACGATGGCCGCTTGTTATGTCGGGGAAGGGCTCGACGGGCGGGCAGCGAGTTTTGAATTATTCGCGCGCAGGCTGCCAGAGGGTTTTGGCTACGCGATCGCGATGGGTTTGGCTCAAGTTCTCGATTATTTGGAGAAATTTCGGTTTTCGCCGGCGCAAATTCAGGCTTTGCAGTCCACTGGGATTTTTGCCGGCGCCCCGGAGCGATTTTGGACTTTACTCGCCACAGCCCGCTTTACTGGCGATGTTTGGGCGGTGCCGGAGGGGACGGCGGTGTTTGCCAACGAGCCTCTGCTGCGAATTGAGGCTCCTCTGTGGCAGGCTCAGTTAGTGGAAACTTATTTATTGAATGCCATAAATTATCAAACTTTGATTGCGACGCGGGCAGCGCGGCTGCGCGATGTGGCGGGCCCGGAGGCTAAGTTGCTTGAATTCGGGACGCGCAGGGCTTTTGGGCCTCAAGCTGCTGTTTGGGCCGCTAGGGCTGCCCTGGCTGCGGGATTCGACGGAACTTCTAATGTTTTGGCTGCTTTGAAGTTGGGCCGCAAGCCTGTGGGTACGATCGCCCATGCTTTGGTAATGGCTGTGGCGGCTCTAGAAGGCAGCGAGAATCAGGCGTTTGCAGCTTTTCACCGCTATTTTCCGGGGGCGCCCCTCCTGATCGATACTTATGATACTGTGGCGGCGGCGCGGATGTTGGCTGATCGAGTAAACAGCGGTGAAATGCAGTTGGAAGGCGTGCGGCTGGATTCGGGCGATTTGGCGCTGCTGTCTCGGGAAGTTCGATCGATCCTGCCTGGGGTTCCAATTTTTGCTAGCGGCGATTTGGACGATCGAGAAATTGCTAAATTAAAAAGTAGCGGTGCTTGCATTGACGGTTACGGTTTGGGAACCAAGTTGGTCAGCGGTTCCCCTGTCAACGGTGTTTATAAGTTGGTGGAAATTGACGGAATTCCGGTGATGAAAGAGGCAAGCGGCAAGGTAACATATCCAGGAAGAAAGCAAATTTTTAGACATATTGAAAATGGGCAAATTCTCGGAGATTGTTTGGGATTGTCGGGAGAAACTATTCACAATTGCGATTCTTACTTACCATTAATGGAGTTGGTTGTCAAGGATGGCAAACGAGTCCAGAACCCGGAAAGTTTGGAAGAGATCGCCAAACGCACTGCTGCTTCTGTCGCCAGTCTTCGACCCGAAACTCGCCAACTTGACAACCCGATTTCGCCGTCAGTGGAAATTTCTACAGATTTGCAGAGTCTCACCCAAAAAACGAAAAAGAGTCATTAGTTAGTAGTCAGTGGTTATTGGTGTTAACTTAAGACTAAAATCCATGATAAATCTCGTTTCTAGCTTAGCCTCGATCCCCCTAAATCCCCCTTAAGAAGGGGGACTTTGAGAGCTGACAGTCCCCTCTTTTTTGAAGCGAGACTTCGATCGCTCCAGTTCCCCCCTTTTTAAGGGGGGTTAGGGGGGATCGAGGGGTTAATTATCAAACAGCAGGCTGGAACTACGTTTGATATTAATTTGACACGCTTTGGTCATTAGTATGTAGTTCAATTCCCCATTCCCAATTTCCCATTAACTATTAACGATATTACCGATTACCTATGCAGAAGATTGCTCTTTTTGGAACCAGTGCCGATCCGCCCACAGCAGGACACAAAACAATTCTGAGTTGGCTTTCCCAACATTTTGATTGGGTAGCAGTTTGGGCGTCAGACAATCCTTTTAAGTCCCACCAAACTTCTCTAGAACACCGATCGGCAATGCTGCTGTTAATGATTCAAGAAATTAATTCGCCCAGACACAATCTTTGTTTGCATCCAGAACTCAGCAGTCCGAGGACGGTGGAAACTGTGGAACAAGCAAGATTGCTGTGGCCTAATGCAGATTTGACGCTGGTAATAGGTTCCGACTTGGTGGGGCAACTGTCTCGCTGGTACAAATTTGAAGAATTGTTAAAAAAAGTCGAGTTGCTGATAGTACCGCGACCCGGTTATCCGTCAGAGCAAATAGATTTGTGGCAGTTGAGGCGCCTGGGTGCAGACGTGGCGATCGCATCTTTGAGCGCTCCCAATGTTTCTTCTACTTCCTATCGGGAAACAGGAGACAGGGAAGCTCTGACTCCGACCATCGAAGATTACATCCATAGGGAGCATTTGTACGCATGGCACGAGGCACAAAAAAGAGCGAGGGTTGCTCATTAGCTGACTTTAAAGTAGGAGTAGATAATGTTATTTTTTCCGTCGATACCGTGCAGAACCGCTTGTTGGTGCTGTTGGTAATGCGGCAAGACGAACCGTTTATCGATTCTTGGAGTCTTCCCGGTACTTTGGTGCGTCAGGGCGAGTCTCTTGAAAATGCGGCTTACCGAATTTTGTCTGAGAAAATTCGGGTAAAAAATTTGTATTTGGAGCAATTGTATACTTTCGGAGAACCGGGGCGCGATCCTCGGGAAGTTACCAGGGGCGATCGTTATCTTTCGGTTAGTTATTTTGCTTTGGTTCGGTTTGAGGAAGCTGAGTTAATTGCTGGGAGTGTAGTTGCGGGTGTCGGCCACCGTGTCGGGGGTATTGCTTGGTATCCCGTGCAACAAGTTCCTAAGCTGGCCTTCGATCACAATCAAATTCTCGAATACGGATACCGGCGACTGCGTAACAAACTTGAATACAGTCCGGTAGCTTTTGAAGTTTTGCCGGAACTTTTTACTTTGAGCGATTTGTATCAACTTTATACAACTATTTTGGGGGAAAATTTTTCTGATTATTCTAATTTTAGAGCTCGATTGTTGAAATTGGGTTTTTTGTGCGATACCGGTGTTAAGGTTTCGCGCGGGGCGGGCCGCCCTGCTAGTTTGTACCGCTTTGATGCGGCCGCTTTTGCTCCTTTCAAAAATAAGCCACTGGTGTTTATCTAGCTGTTCCTTGGATGACATTCTGGGATCAATTTAGTAACATTAGAATAGAAGCTATTAAGGAGTGCAGACGATGAAAGACCCTGATGAATGCGCTAATATTCACGAAGTTCGGGAGGAAATTGATATCATCGATCGAGAAGTGATCGATGCTTTGAGCAAGAGATTTCAATACGTCATCGCGGCAGCAAGGTTCAAAACGAGTGAAGCTAGCGTTCGATCGTCGGATCGCTTTCAGGCTATGTTACAGCAGCGGCGCGAGTGGGCTAAAGAATCGGGTTTGAATCCTGATGTGGTGGAAAATATTTACCGGGATTTGGTAAATTATTATATTGAGGAAGAGTTAAAACATTACAAATCTGAGTAAGTTTTCGCTACATTCAAATCTAGGACTATAGGAAAGTGAGTCCGCGCGGGCGGATTGTTAGCAATATTTATTAAGTGATTTGGTGATATGAAAATTGCGATCGCACAACTCAATCCTACTATTGGTGATATCTTGGGCAACTCCAACCTAATTCTGGAGGCTGCGAAAAAAGCTGAGGTTGAGGGCGCAAACTTATTGCTAACACCGGAACTTTCCCTGATCGGTTATCCGCCGCGCGATTTGTTAATTAATCCGAGTTTCATTGCAGATGCAGGTGCACAGTTGCAGCAACTGGCGCAAGCTTTGCCACGAAAGTTGGCAGTTATAGTAGGCACAGCCTTACCTAATGCTAAGGCTGTTAAACTCGGCGGAAAATCATTGTTTAATAGCGCTGTTTTGTTGCAAAATGGCGCCGTCAAACAAGTTTTTCATAAACGCTTGTTGCCTACTTATGATGTATTTGATGAAGATAGATATTTTGAACCTGGAGAAAACAGCAATTACTTTTCTATTGGCGAAGTCAAAATTGGCGTGACAATTTGTGAAGATTTGTGGAACAATGAAGAGTTTTGGGGTAAACGCAGTTACGCGGGCGATCCTGTTTCCGATCTGGCAAAATTGGGCGTAGATTTAGTGGTGAATTTGTCGGCATCGCCTTACTGTGCGGGGAAGCGGGGAGTGCGATCGGCGATGTTGCAGCACAGCGTCATCCGCTGCGCGATACCGATTATTTACGCTAATCAGGTAGGGGGAAATGACGATATTATTTTTGACGGCAGCAGTTTTGCTGTGAATCGAAAGGGTGATTTGATTCAGGTATTAGCTTCTTTTGAAACGGATTTTGCGGTGCTGGAATATGACGCAGCTAAACAAGATTTAGTTGGCAGCCATCAGCAAAATGCAGCAGGAAGTGAGGCGGCGCCGTTGAGTTTTCATCCGGCAGAAGGAGATGCCGAAATTTGGGCTGCTTTGGTTTTGGGAGTACGAGATTATGTTCGCAAGTGCGGTTTTTCTAAGGTTGTACTCGGTTTGAGTGGGGGGATAGATTCGGCTTTGGTGGCGGCGATCGCCAGTTGCGCGATCGGGCGCGAAAATGTTCTAGGGGTGCTGATGCCTTCTCCTTACAGTTCGGATCATTCGGTTAATGATGCTTTGGAATTAGCCCGCAATCTGGGCATCGCGATCGAACTATTGCCGATCGGCGATTTGATGAAAACTTACGATCGCACTCTCGCCAATTTGTTTGTCAACACAACTTTCGGGATTGCTGAGGAAAATATTCAATCGCGGATTCGAGGCAATCTGTTGATGGCAATTTCTAATAAGTTCGGACATTTGCTGCTATCGACTGGCAATAAGTCGGAAATGGCGGTGGGTTACTGCACTCTCTACGGCGATATGAATGGGGGATTGGCGGTGATTTCTGATGTGCCGAAAACTCGCGTGTATTCGCTTTGTAGGTGGCTGAATTCTGGGAGTGAGAAGATTAAAAATCAGGCTGACTTGGCAAAGGAAATTATTCCGGTTAATATTATTACTAAGCCGCCGAGTGCTGAACTGAAACCGGGACAAGTTGACCAAGATTCTTTGCCGGATTACGATGTTTTGGATGACATCTTGCAGCGGTTGATAGAAAATCACGAATCGGTCCAACAAATTGTCGCTGCAGGACACGATGAAGCCGTGGTTAAACGTGTAGTAAAATTAGTGAGGCAAGCGGAGTTTAAACGGCGGCAAGCAGCCCCTGGTTTGAAAATTAGCGATCGAGCTTTTGGTACCGGTTGGCGGATGCCGATCGCCAAATCTTCATTCTATTAAACGCATCATTAAACGCAAAATGGTTAACATCGACGGTAGTTTCGGCTTCGATTTTCTCCTGGGAACTCTCAGCAACGATACGATTAGAGGATTTGCGGGTAATGATACTATTCAAGGTTTGGGGGGAAATGACCGAATTTTTGGCGATCGGGAAAATGATTTGCTGGCCGGAAATGAAGGCGCTGATACGCTGTCTGGCGGTCAGGGAAGCGATACAATCTATGGAGGACAAGACTCCGATTGGATATTTTGCGATCGGGGTAACGATTTGCTAATAGGCGGCGAAGGCGGGGATATCTTGACAGGAGGCGCGGGGGAGGATTTATTTGTAATGGAAAAAACCGCGGCCCCATCTACTATTACTGAAGCCGATATAATTACTGATTTTGGCAACGGCAATGATAAAATTGTCTTGACAGAAGGCATGAAGTTTAGCGATTTAGAGCTTTCTGTTTCCGACAACCAAACTATTATGAAAGATAAAAATTCGGGCAAATATTTAGGAGTTGTTTCGGGAAATTCTAATCTGACTGAATCCAACTTTATTTCGCTGTTTGGCCAACTAGATAGGGGTCAGCTTTTGCCAATTTCGGTTAACACGATTATAGCCGATCGCGCGATCGGACTGGAAGTGGCGCAAACTCCTCAAGAGCAAGCCACAGGTTTAATGTTTCGGACAGAATTACCGGATGACAGGGGAATGTTTTTCCCGATAGAACCCGCGCGAAACGTGCGTTTTTGGATGAAAAACGTGTTGATTGAGCTGGATATGGTTTTTCTGCGGGAAGGCGTAGTGCAGGCGATAATTCCTAACGTACCGCCGTGTTTGAGCGAAATCTGCCCCAACTACGGCCCGGATGTTCCAGTTGACGGAGTGATCGAACTAAGAGGCGGAAGGGCGGCCCAATTGGGACTCAAAGTTGGCGATCGGATTCCCAATTTACCCTAAAAGGTATATGATTTTATCGCAGCCTTAAACATTTGTGCATCCAATGAATCCTATTGAATTAAAAATAATTCCTCATCAAACTCAAGACGGTTTAGCTTACCAACATTTGCGATTGCGTATTACAACTCAAGACGGTATCATCACGCCAAATGATTTACAAGGTTTGAAACTTCCTCAAGACGTTCAATTGAGCCAAGGAATTGTCATTGAAGGTAGAGGAGCAATTTGGCTGTACGGGTATTTAGTACACGAATGTCATCCTGCGGCTTGGGTTGGATGTTACGATCCGCGATTAGAAGGTGCCGTGGTAGTAGCGACGCACAAGCACGAGGTATCAGTTGGACAGGTATTAAAATTGAGTTTACCGAGCGATTAAAACTCTCCTGAGTTTGAGGTGATAATAAATAAAAATAAAACTTGCTTTGGTGGGGGCATTTTACCTGGGTTAGCGACACGCTAACTACTGTTTTTACCACAAATCCAGGAGAGTCGCGATTAAATTAGAGCGTGTTGAGTGAATGGTCCGAACTATTGTGCACCAGAATATCCAGCTATGAATGCCGCTCCAGAAAAGCAAGTCTTGAACAGGCAGGATGCCTGTGCCACAATAATATAATTTTTGGAGAAGTCTATTCAGAAACATTAGTCGATCGCCCTACAAGCGCGCGAATCTGTTTTGTCAGAAGCTTCGGGCGATCGAACACTCGTCAATTTATCAAACTTGCACTTTTAATGCGAGGACTTATGACCATTAATCGCGTTTCTGTAGACTCAGCAGGCGATCAGGCGATCCGCTTATCAGTCGGCTCCTCCATCTCCGCCGACGGCCGGTTGGTCGCGTTTGCATATGGCACCAGCCTCGTACCGGCGGACGCTAGCGGTAGCGGCGACATCTTCGTGCGCGACTTATCAACCAATACCACCACCCCCGTCTCTGTTGACTCAGCAGGTAATCGGGCGATCGGTGTGGGGTTCTTCCCAAGTTCCTTATCTCCCTCCATCTCAGCCGACGGGAGGTTTGTGGCGTTTGAATCTAATGCCACCAACCTCGTGCCGGGGGACACTAACTCTTACCGGGCCATCTTCGCGCGCGACTTGTCAACCAATACCACCACCCTCGTCTCTGTTGACTCAGCAGGCAATCGGGGGAACAACTACTCCTTATCTCCCTCCATCTCAGCCGACGGGAGGTTTGTGGCGTTTTATTCTAATGCCAGCAACCTCGTGCCGGGGGACAACTATAACTTCGACATCTTCGTGCGCGACACGCTCGCCAATACCACCACCGGCGTCTCTGTTGACTCAGCAGGCGATCGGGGGAACCGCGACTCCTACTCCCCCTCCATCTCAGCCGACGGGCGGTTTGTAGCGTTTGAATCTGATGCCGACAACCTAGTGCTGGGGGACACTAACAACAGGAAAGACATCTTCGTGCGCGACACGCTCGCCAACACCACTACCCTCGTCTCAGTCAGTTCTAGCGGCGATCGGGCGATCGGTTTCGATTTCTTCCCAGGTTCCCGATCTCCATCCATCTCGGCAGACGGACGATTTGTGGCGTTTTCGTCTGATGCCATCAACCTCGTGCCGGGAGACACCAACTATGACGAGGCCATCTTCGTGCGCGACACGCTCGCCAAAACCACCACTCTCGTTTCTGTTTCAGGGGCTGGCGATCGGGGGAACCGCTACTCCTTATCTCCCTCCATCTCAGCCGACGGGCGGTTTGTGGCGTTTTATTCTGATGCCACCAACCTCGTGCCGGGGGATACCAACAATAGCGGTGACATCTTTGTTGTTGACTTAACCAGCACTCCAGGTGGCATCAATAACTCTCCAAACGCCATCAACGGCACGAACGGCAACGACAACCTGACAGGCACGAACGGCAACGACACCATCAACGGTTTGGCAGGCGATGACGTTCTGACTGGTTTGCGGGGCAACGATATCATCAATGGTGGCGACGGCAGCGATAACCTGTCTGGGGGCAAAGGTTTTGACACCCTCAACGGCGGTTTGGGCAACGATATTCTAGTCGGTGGCGTGGGCAACGATGTATTTGTTTTAGGTGGGGGATTGGGAGTTGATACCATCTCTGATTTCGCAAACTCTCAAGATACCATTCAATTAATCAATGGCTTGACTTTCGGACAGCTATCAATTTCCCCTGGAACGGACGGCACATTAATTAGAGTAGCCAGCAGCGGTGAAGTTTTAGCTTCTTTGATAGGCGTTGCTCCGAACCTCATCGGCCCTGAAGATTTCCTCTCTGTTTAGATATCTGCCGATTCTCAATTGCCTAGTGTAGAAACACAGCACGGCGCTTTGTCCTTTTACCGAATATTTCACCTTTACTCAAAGAACGCGATCGGGACTTATGCACTCCGACAGAGAAACCGGATTTTTTACCGAATTTGCGGGTCACAACGCAGTATTTTCGTAAAAAACCCGGTTTCTGAACCCCCGTACACAAGCCCTAGCAAAAAATGGTTTGACGCGCAATATACTGTTGTTGGCTTTTAGTTATTAATTATGGCAAATTACAGAACTGTATTGTTGTTCAATAGTTTAACTTTAGTGCTAGTGGGGCTAGTGACGGCGTGTCTGAGTTTGTTCGGTTCTTCAGTAAAAGGGTTATTTTTGCCGCCTTGCTCTGCCACGTATCCGGGTGCAGGTTTCTTTTTTTTGGCGTTTCAAATGTTATTTTATTTATCGGTAATGGTGTGCGCTTTTACCTTTGGATTGCTGAGAATTATTCAACCAGAGCGCCCCGAAAATCGATTTATTTTATATTCGGCACTGTTTGCAGGTTGCTTTCTGTTCAATGAAGTTTTTCGCACCCACGTTCATCTGGGACGTGCGGGTTTCCCGAAAGTGACAATTGTCATATTTTACGCCGGGGTGGCCATTGCATACGGATTAGCTTTTCGGAGACAAATTCGCTCGACTCCCTATGCTTTACTGCTGAGTGGCGTTGGTTTGTTATTTGTTGCCTTTTTTGCAGAAGCGCTGCCTTTAAAAAACGAGATAATTTCGAGCTTGCTGGAGGGAATACCGAAGCTGTTGAGCGGAATTAATATTGCACTTTATTTTTGGTTTTTGTGTCAGGGTTTGATAGTGCGAGCGATCAATTTTTCTAACCGGAAATTACATCCCGAATGAAGTAAGATGAAGATTGGCCGTTGGGTGGGGGCGGGTTTTTTAGATTGTCGGTTTTGGGCAAATATTGTTGGTAAAACCCGCCCCTACATGATTGTATAATCGGTTAAAACTAATAGGTTGCACCATTCTCAATTAGCTTTTTATGAACAGGCAAGATGCCTGTTTCACAAAAAAATTTATATTTTGTGAAACAGGCATCTTGCCTGTTGCTGACAATGGTGCAAAATATCAGTCAAAACAAAAAGTACCGCTGCGCCATTGGCAAAACTGTTGCCGGTTCGCAAGTTAACAATTCCCCATCCGCCCTAACTTCATAAGTTTCTGGATCGACTTCCATTTGTGGCAAATAATCGTTGAGTTTCATATCTCTTTTACTAATTTGTCGTGTGCCGGAAACTGCTACAGTGGGCTTTTGCAAACCGAGCTGTGCGGCAATATCTCGATCGCGCGCAGCTTGGGAAACAAACGTCAGACAAGTCGCCCCAATCGCCCCGCCAAAACTGCCAAACATCGGCCGCATATGCACCGGCTGCGGCGTCGGAATGCTGGCGTTAGCATCTCCCATCTGCCCGTAGGCGATCGCCCCTCCTTTAATTACCAGTTCCGGTTTCACCCCAAAAAAAGCCGGCCGCCACAAACATAAATCCGCCAACTTTCCCTCTTCCACCGAACCGACATACTGACTAATTCCGTGAGTGATTGCCGGATTAATTGTATATTTTGCAATGTACCGCTTCACCCGAAAATTATCGTTAATTTCCTCTGTTTCCCCCCCTTGGTAAGGGGGAGTTAGGGGGGGTAAATGTCCCCGCTGCACTTTCATTTTATGTGCCGTTTGCCAAGTCCGAATAATCACCTCTCCCACTCTTCCCATCGCCTGAGAATCAGAAGAAATCATGCTAAACGCACCTAAATCGTGGAGAATATCCTCAGCAGCAATAGTTTCCCTTCTAATTCTCGATTCAGCAAAAGCCACATCTTCCGGAATGCCTCGATCCAAATGGTGGCAAACCATCAACATATCTAAATGTTCTTCTAAAGTATTGACAGTGTAAGGGCGAGTCGGGTTAGTTGACGAGGGCAAAACATTAGCTTGTCCGCACACTTTAATAATATCCGGTGCGTGTCCGCCACCAGCACCTTCGGTGTGGTAGGTGTGAATAGCACGATTTTTGAAAGCGGCAATTGTAGCTTCCACAAATCCCGCTTCATTCAGAGTATCTGTGTGAATTGCCACTTGCACATCGTACTCGTCAGCTACATTCAAACAAGTGTCGATCGTTGCTGGTGTAGTTCCCCAATCTTCGTGGAGTTTCAAACCCATTGCACCGGCTAATATTTGTTCAATTAATCCTTGCGGTTGACTGCTATTTCCTTTACCTAAAAATCCTAGATTTACGGGGAAAGCGTCAGCAGCTTGCAGCATTCTGTACATATGCCAAGGCCCCGGAGTGCAAGTTGTGGCGTTTGTACCCGTTGCAGGGCCAGTGCCGCCGCCGATCATTGTCGTGATTCCAGAGGCGATCGCCACTTCAATTTGCTGCGGACAAATAAAGTGAATGTGAGTGTCAATTCCCCCAGCACTGAGAATCATTCCTTCGCCCGCAATTACTTCAGTACCAGGCCCGATAATAATATCTACCCTATCTTGAATATAAGGATTTCCGGCTTTACCAATTTTGTCAATTTTGCCGTCTTTAATGCCGACATCTGCTTTAACAATTCCCCACCAGTCTAATATTAAAGCATTAGTAATCACCGTGTCAACAGCGCCGTCTGCATTAGAAATAGGCGACTGTCCCATGCCGTCGCGAATGACTTTGCCACCGCCAAATTTAACTTCATCCCCGTAGGTTGTGAAGTCTTTTTCAACTTCTATGAATAATTCTGTATCGGCTAACCGGACGCGATCGCCCACAGTCGGCCCGAAGGTTTCCGCGTAGGCGCGGCGATCCATTCTGTAACTCATGCTCGCTCCTAATATTAATAAATTTTTAGTTACCAGTTGAGACCCACTTGAATTATAGTATGTGCCGAGTTCCTCAATCTGCAACCGTAAAAAAAATACCACATTAGGCAAGCTTTAAAACCCCGATCGTCCTCAATTCTGCCCCTCGAAAATCGCAAATGCTATGAAGGAGCAAATTTACTCCAGTATTTTCTGGATTTCCCTTTTCAAAATCTCCACATCTACCGTCATATCCATGCCAATGAAACTCCAATCTTCCGCTACATTGTTGTCATCAACCATACGCGAGTATTCTATTCCCAATAGCTGACAAATGTAATAGAAATATGGCGGAGTGTACCCTCCATAAAAGAATTCCAATACTTTCGTTCCCGGCTGACACCACAGCAAATTTGTAAAACCAGCCCCGTGAGGGCCGACAACCACCGTCGCTTCTGCAAACAGACGAATTTGTTCATCAACAGTGCGCGAGATATCTTCCAAAATTTCAAAATCAAATTCTTTCAAAACCTCTCGCACTTGTACTTCATTTTTAACCTTGCGCCGGCCGCTTCTCGACAGATAAAGTTTTCTATAAGGCTTTACTTTTTCCTTAAGACAGAATTTTTTCCGCAAAAGCTCTATATCGTAAGGACTGGGAAAATACCAGTCTTGATTGTTTCCCACCACCAGACTTTCTGCATGATATCCCGTATCTCTAGCCCTAGTGTCGATTAGTGAACTTTCAGGAATACCGAGTTTGGTCATAAAGCCCAACTCAAAATCTGTATGTCGTAAAGGATAACAAATTTTGGATTCTTGCCAAATTTCCTTACCTAAAGCCTCCTCAATTCGACAAAGTTTAGCCAGCACAAAAATCACATAATCATAATAACTACACCACAAATGCGACCAAGGAGCAACTACCAGCGGATAGGTAATTTGGTTAGGTTTGTAAGGCCATTCCAGAATGCCCGCACCGCTAATCCGAAAATCCAAGTCTAAAAGCAACTTGTTATTCAAAAGCGTGTTGCCAGACGTACAAATAGTTAGAGAATTTATTTTTTGATTCAGGGAAATCTTCCAAACATAATCTGGGTCAAAAGACACGGTTTTTTCCGTGGCAAAAAACCGAGAAGGCACTTTATTTACCGAGGTTAATGCGGGTATATTGATGGGTTCATGCTGCTTTTTATAAACGATGCTGTCATCTAACAATTTGATGCTGGTGCGCCGATCTAACGGGGTTCTCCAGACACGCCTTGATGTTGCAAGCAAGCTCTGCTTCAAAGCCTGTTTTATCTGGTCAACTAATTTTGGGTTCATCACGCACTTTTGCTGTATATCTTTGCAATTTTAACAACTACGGTATACCCCAAACGCCAGATTTTAACTCGCTCAAAAGTATGAGATTTAACTAACAAAATAAAGGCAGAAGGGACTTATACAGAAGGCAGAGAAACAGTTTTGAAATTACTTGAGAACTCTCCAGGCGTAGGGCTGGAATTGATACCATTTTCGATGGGGGATTGGGGATGACTGATCACTATCATAGTGTGGAAATTCCCTACAGTTGCATTTTTTTTTGAAACTGCTGGGACTTTTAAGTTAAAAAGTTTCAAATTCAAAACTAAACAATTGTGAACTACCTTCTGGCTTCATACTTCAGCATCCAGATGACCGTTCACTTTTCCATTAAAGCCGTAGACTTGACGACTACCAACAAACGGCACTAATTGAACTTCCCTTTCATCTCCCGGTTCAAACCTGACTGCTGTACCTGCGGGGATATCCAACCGCATTCCTTTTGCTTGTTCTCGATTAAATTCTAAGGCTTCGTTGGCCTCATAAAAGTGATAGTGTGAACCAATTTGAATGGGTCGATCGCCTTTATTTCCTACCAGCAACCGCACCGTTTGGCGAGCCGCATTTAATTCTATTTCGCCTGCTGAAACAATCATTTCTCCTGGAATCATCTTTTCCTCCTATGAGTCTGTCTGGTTAATTTTTTAACGGATCGGATCGTGCACTGTTACCAACTTAGTTCCGTCGGGAAAAGTCGCCTCAACCTGAACTTCATGCACCATTTCTGCTATCCCTTCCATCACATCTTCCCGCGTCAGGAGAGTTGTTCCATAACTCATTAAATCTGCGACGGTGAGGCCATCTCTTGCTCCTTCTAAAATGGCGGCGGAAATGTAGGCTAGTGCTTCTGGATAGTTTAATTTTAAACCTCTTTGTTTCCGGCGCTCTGCTACCAGGGCGGCGGTGAAAATCAGCAGTTTGTCTTTTTCTTGGGGGGTGAGTTGCATTTTTATTCTTGTAAGTGCGATCGCATTATTTGATTATGATATCTTTTACGGTTTTTTGTGAATGATTGAACCGCAAAGGGCGCAGAGGACGCAGAGTCAGAGAAGAGAGAGATGAATAATCGAGTTAGGAGGGGAACTATACATTGAAACTCAAAGATCATCCTATTTTATCCAAACTCTGGGCAAACAGCAAGGGCGTTCTGAAAAAGATAAGCGCAGCAAGTGCCAAATGCTGACAAACCAGTCTCTAGCTGCGGTGGTGGATGAACCGCGATATCGGCACAGCAAACCGTTAGGAATACGAGTGACGCCGACGGTGGAATTACCAGGATAAATTGTTGCCTCAGATGGCAAATTTCGCACTTTTCCCACGAACTCTGTGGTGACGGGTTTGCCTACCCAAGCAAGGGTGGCGACTACGGGTTTTCCTCCGAGCCCGTGAGGGCTTTCGAGCATTTTTTCTCCACCTTTGAGCAATTGTCTGTCAATCCATAAAGGGCTGTTTTGTTGCCAGACTTCGGTGTGCGATCGCCATTCTCCAGACAAGAACTTTTCGCCCCTAGCACTGCGTCCAAATCTGGTAATTTCCCACAGTAAAATCCTTGCTGTTGGTGCTAATTCTACCCGCAAATTTTGCCGATATATTGCGCCGTCAAAAACTATTGTTTCCTGTGGCAGCCATTCTAAATTAGCACCAGTATCTAGCTGAATGTCAATATTTTGTTGTGATTCTAGTCCGCTGCTGCGATAGATTTTACCAGCGGCGGCCGTGGTAATCAAGGCTTGGGCGTTGGGTTGGAGGTTAAAATGGCTGGAAAGTCGATCGCCCCCGACAACTCCCCCAGCCGTGTGCAAGATGACGCTGTGACAAATCTCTTTCCCTTCAGGATAAAACGGGCGCTGCACCTTAAGGGGCGCTTGCATTTGACTGTGAATGATTTGAGTTGCACCGGATCGGTTGGCATAGACTAAATCCAGGCTGCCGTGCCATCCAGTTTGAATGTTATTTGTAGGTGTTTCAGTCGAGTTTTGAATCACAGATTTTTCTAATTAAATGTTAAATGGGAAACTTTTAGCATTTTTTTGAGAGGTAGATTTATCATTTTTTTGCTAAAATCACATAGTCATCCACTGAATAATTTAAGTCATAAGGTAACTTAAAGTGCTGGCGGAAAAGTGGACTGATAAATTTCTGAACAGGTAAATTTTCTCTAGCAAACTTTCCAAAGTTAGGATGAGATGTCCTGCTATCGGTTGAACGTAAATATTTATACCAAACCAAGTTTAAACCAAGCTCATAAACAAATTGTTGTACGACACGTAGCTCCTGTTGGCAATCATCAACTCGACGAACATTGTATGGTATCAGCAACTTCTTTTCTTGAATAATTAGCAAAGCGTAACCAGAATGCTTCAGGCTGTGTGTAAATATATCCTGGTAAATTTTAAGGGATTTTTCTCTTCTCTCCTCATCGTTAAAAAAACAGTGAGAAATTACAATAAAATCAAAGAACTTTTTGGGCAGTCTTTGAGATTGGTGGTCGCTATCAAAGATACTAGAAGTATCAAACCGAAAGTAAGCATTCATCGCCTGGGGTTCCATGTACTGCCGCCAAAACTGGAGTCCGCGATATTGAAAATTTTTTTGCTGTTCCAAAGAGTAGTAGGATATGTGCATTGGGGGCCTTGAAAAAAAGTTGCTACTGCTTTGCAGCAACAAACCGAGTCCGTAAGCAACTGTACCCGGCCCAGCAGCAATATCAAGAATATTAACTGTAGTGGGTAATAACCCTGCCTTGTAAATTAAAAACCAAGCTAGATATGTACAATAGACGTTATCTAGGAAATACCTCATTAAATAGATGTGAGGGCTTAGCTCAAAGCTGTATTGAGGATCTTGTCCTTCTTTCAGTTTCTGTATATCGTCAATAGCTTGTCTCAGTAAATAATCTAAATTATTTTTTTGACGGCTCAAGTTATTAAGATCGTTCTTGATGAACCCAGCCAAATGTTGTTCAAATTCAGTAAATACTTGGTCGTCAATGCCTGTGCATTGAATCATACTTGCATCGCATTCTGTCATTTTGAAAGAATTTTCAATATATTCAATAAACTTGGTGTCGGGAAACAAGGTTAATTGATCAATCCGCGCCAGCGAATCGTCAAGTTGCCCGAAGCCCAGTTGCATTTGTAATTCTTCTAAACGCCGATCACCTTCTTTGATGCGGTCATTTTTTTGCTGCACTAATTTTTCAAGCTGTAGGCGCTCTTTAAATAGCTTCTGCTGCCATGAGAGTTTTGCCCCAGAATTTTGTATTTCTTTTAACAGTTGTTTGGCAAGTCGATTATTTTGACTTTTAACGGCTTCGTTAAATTTTTGGGAACGCCACCAGTTAGCTAGCGGGTTATTCATAGCCAAACCCCTCTTTACCCTCCCTAATTTCAACCTCCGGGAGCATCGCTTTTAGTTTATTTTTAAACTTGCGATAACTCTGCTGTTCGGTATTGTACCACCAAGCGTACTTTTGTTTAAGAGCTAATGCTGCTTCGCGAGTTGAGGCAATTAGTGATCGTGCGTTGCTGGCATGAAAATTCTGAATTACCACCCGATCAGCCACTTCCAGCTTGTTAATAAAATCAGCTTCATCTTCCGGTAAGGTAGGGAGTAGTGGAGTTATAGTTATAGAAAATCTGACTTCGCAATTTTCTCGGTAAGGAAAGCTGTATCTCATTTTTGCAATAGCTTTGAGTCTTGCAGGAATACTAGGCGATTTTGGTTCAAAATCTTTCCTCACTTTTTCGCTACCAGTGGGAATGCTCATGTTAACTCGCAACCGCTGAAATTGCTGTAAAATATCGATATCTCTAGTTATCATAGGACTGCGAGTTTGGATAACCAGCGTCGGTTGATAGGAAACCATCACTTCTAACAAGTGTCTAGTGAGTTGTTCTTTAGATTCAATTGGCTGATACGGATCGGTGACACTACTCATGTAAATGCTAGGCGGTCTATCGGGGTTTTTCTTATGCCAACTTTGCAACTCTCTTTTTAATATTTCCGCTGCATTTTGCTTGATAATTACCCAATTTCCCCAATCCTGCCGCATCTGTGCATTCGGGCTAAAAGCAGCAGCATAACAATAGGTGCATCCGTACTGACAGCCGCGATAAGGATTCAGTGTGAAATCGTAAGCACTGATAAATCCAGTAGCTTTGTTAAGCAATGACTGTGCATTTTGTGCATACACTTTGGCACTTCCAAAGTTTTCTCGGAGTAAAACGGTGTGTTTTTCGGCGGAATATCCCTCATACTGAGACTTTACCATGATTGAACCTGCTACCGTATTAAAATGGCAAACGTTTAGGAATGAGAAAGGCGATCGCGCTTCGAGGTTACTACTTCACTGTACCGCACTCAATAAATGTCCGCAAAGCAGTGGGGAATTACTCAACTTTACAATATTTTTTTGAATAACCAACAACTCTACTTTATAAACTTTATGCTAAGCTTCCTCGACAAGTAATGCAAGCTTACGGATTTACTGACCGCGACGATATTTTAGCAAAAGTGCTGGAATTAAACCTAGAACTGGCAAAAAAAGAAAAACGGGGAGAACCCGTAGTTGGGCCTTGTCTCCCAACTGACTAAAAATACTAATCGTTGTAATCATAAGTTTTGTAAATTTGCGTATAATCACATAGATTGTTGATAGAGATCACAAACACTCTAGTATAAAAACAGAGATAATAGGGGAAGAGTTAAGTTTTGACTTAAAGATTTCCAAATTCAAAATTAAACAGTCAAAACAGCTTTCCGCCTTCAGCATAAGTGCATTCTGCTTTTCTTCGCTCAATTACTCCTGATTTGTTTGGGAGGAACTTCCCATGTTATTATTTACCCACAGTCAGTCCAAAAATAGCAAGGTAGAGCAAAAGCACTATGCTCAAAAACATTTGTTACCGACTTCAACTATTAATCTAACTGGGCTAAAGGCAGAATGCAACCATTTGCGGATCGGCCAAAAAATTAGCTATGGCTATGCTTTAGCTATCGGCATAGCGATTTTGGGAACTGGTGCGGGACTGAGATTGGGAGACTACTTTCGCAAGCAAGCTTTAGTTCAGGTGAATGTTGCCCAGCAGCAGCAGCAACTGCTGCAAAATTTGCAAAATACCGTATTTGAAGCCCGATCGCACGCGGCGAGATTGCCAGTCGTTTTGGGAAACACTCTGGCGCTACAATACGAACAAGATCGGTTTTTCGGGCAAATCCATCAGGCGAAAATCCTGATTTCAGAAATTGAATCTTTCGCACGAGAAAATCCGGATAGACTAGCAACAGAAGAGGCAGCATTGCACGCTATATTGAAGAAATCTGCCCTCGTCATTGATTACTACGGTAAGCTAATTAAATTGCAGTTAAAAGAAGCGGATGTTTGGAACTTGCCACCCAACAGCATTGAGTCCGCACAACTACAAATGTTGAGGACTAGCAGCGGCCAAGAGGCGATCGTACTAGATAACCTTGCTCAAAGTTTAACTGACCTAATTTCTACAGTAGAAATTCACAAACAGCAAGGAACCCAAGCATTAGAAGAAGCTGGAAGTTTGCGAAACCGAATTATTATCGGGAGTATGCTAATTTCAGCACTCATCGCCGCCACCCTAGCGGACAAAACCAGCCGCGCGATCGCCCAACCCCTCGAAACCGTCACTAATGTGGCTCAGCAAGTTGCTCGCGAATCAAATTTTAACCTGCAAGTACCAGTCACAACCGACGACGAAATCGGAGTTTTAGCTGTCTCTTTCAATCAATTGATTCAGCGAGTTAGCGAGTATACACAAGAACTAAAACAAACTCAATCCCAATTAATTCAAACCGAAAAAATGTCATCTCTCGGTCAAATGGTGGCAGGGATAGCCCACGAAATCAACAATCCTGTCAACTTCATCGGCGGCAACATTGACTATGCCAACCAATACATCGAAGATTTGGCAGGTTTGGTAACTCTCTATCAAGAATATTATCCCAACCCACCAGATGCCATTCTAGAGCGCATCGAAGACATTGAACTCGAATTTCTCAGAGAAGATTTACCAAAAACCCTCTCTTCGATGAAAATGGGAGCCGATCGCATTCGCGAAATTGTCGTATCCATGCGGAATTTTTCGCGATCGGACGACGGAAAAATGAAATCAGCCGACATTCACGAAGGAATTGATAGCACCCTCGTAATTCTCAATCATCGGCTCAAACAAGGTATTCAAGTTATTAAACAATACGGCAAGTTGCCTGCGCTTGAGTGCTATCCTGCCCAACTCAATCAAGTATTTATGAACGTGATCGGCAATGCAATAGATGCGCTGGAGGAGGTGAAAAAGGAAGACAAAGGCTATTCGCCAACTATTTGGGTTAGCACGGAAATTACAGCCGACAATACAGTCACGGTCAAGATTCGGGATAACGGGCCGGGAATTGCGTCCGCCAGTGCCCAACAGATATTTGACCCATTTTTCACAACAAAGTCGATCGGCAAAGGTACTGGATTAGGATTGGCTATTTCCTATCAAATCCTTGCCAAGCATCAAGGCAAAATTGAGGTAAATTCTCAAATAGGACAGGGCACGGAATTTGTGATTACTTTGCCAGTTGCTGCGTAATATCACGCGGGACGGGATGAACATAAAAAATCGCTTCCGACTGTCGCAGAATTTCCCAAACCAGCCGATTTGCTCAACCAGTTGAAGACCCGACGTAAAAAGTCGGAGGCGAACTTGGCAGATATAGAGAGAGGCGCTTTTGGACATAGTAGAAAACCATTAGCGCGAAAATTGAACGGATAACAGAACTCTTGGTGACGAGAAATCAGAAACCGTTGAATCACAAATCATTGAAATGGATGGGGGCGGAGGGACTTGAACCCACACGACCGTTTCGGGTCAACGGATTTTAAGTCCGTAGCGTCTACCATTCCGCCACGCCCCCCTTTGGTCAAGCTGCTGTGGTTTTGAGCCACTAACAGCAACAGCCTTTTATTCTACAGCCAAAACCCGAATTTACGCAACCCCTAATCAAAAAATTCCCAAAAGTCGCGCTGGATCTCCGCAAGCGGTACAATAGTTAACCAGCCAACGGAGCGTGTCAACTGACTTACCCGTGTTATTATTCCCCTAAAGCAAATCTATGTATATTACCTTACTGCTTTACGCCGTCTTGGCAGGAGCCTACCTCCTGGTAGTACCCGCGGCCACCTACGCTTACCTGAACAGCCGCTGGTACGTCGCTACCTCTTTTGAGCGCGGCTTCATGTACTTCTTGATGTTCTTCTTCTTCCCAGGTATGTTTCTCCTAGCTCCATTTTTGAATTTTCGGCCCAAACGGCGGCAGATAGAAGCCTAAATGCGACGTATTGACGTAATTGGAATCAGTGTCGGCTTTTTTGTAGCAGGTGGGTTTGTCTACTTGCTACTGCAATTTGCCGGACTCGACAGCATGAATGCAGGGATTTGGAGTCAGTTGTTTTTGGTCGCCGGCTTGATTGGCTGGCTGGTGACTTATTTATTTCGAGCACTGACTCAAAATATGACCTACAGCCAGCAATTGCAAGACTACAAAGAAGCTGTCTTGCAGAAGCAGCTAGATGCACTCACTCCTGAAGAATTAGCCCAACTTCAAGCCGAAATTGAGCAGGAAAAAGATAATTAGTCAATAGTCCTTAGTCCTCAGTCATTAGTTATTAGTGAGTTATTAATGATTAGTCATTAGCAATAAACTCTGAACTAATGACTGGGGAATAACAACTCATCAATAGTAATATTGACTGCTAATTTAATGACTGATGATTGATATCACGTTCCCTAAAATAAGCGCGATAGGTTTGTAGTGAGGACTTCAGTCCGAGGGAGTTTTATGAGAAATGAAGTCCTCACTACAAACAAATTTAATTGCGCTCGATCGAGGGGACATCCTATGATGACCAATGACCAATGACTGATGACTAATAACTAATGACTATTTCTAATTGTTTTGAAACGTTGCGAAAAAGCAACCAATGTGCATTGATTCCTTTTATTACTGCTGGCGACCCAGACTTGGAGACAACGGCTAAAGCACTGCAAATTTTGGATGATAACGGTGCAGATGCGATCGAGCTTGGCGTTCCCTATTCTGACCCGCTAGCTGACGGGCCGGTGATTCAAGCCGCTGCTACAAGGGCTCTACAGCGGGGAACGACGTTAGATGCGGTGCTTGAAATGGTAGCGAAAGTTAGTCCGAATTTGCGATCGCCTATCATTCTCTTCACATACTACAACCCGATTTTGTACCGAGGTATAGAAACCTTCTTGCAGCAAATCAAAAGTGCTGGAGTTCAGGGATTGGTTGTACCCGACTTGCCTTTAGAAGAAGCCGACAGTCTCATCCAACCTGCTAAGAAATTAGGGATTGAACTAACATTATTAGTTGCTCCGACAAGTCCCAAAAGTCGCATAGAAGCGATCGCTCGTCAGTCTCAAGGATTTATTTACTTAGTCAGTGTGACGGGGGTTACGGGAGTACGCGAAGGCTTAGAAACGAGAGCAAAAGAATTGCTGCAAGAACTCCGCACCGTCACCGACAAACCCATCGGCGTCGGGTTTGGTATATCGCAACCTGAACACGCTCGCCAAGTGAAAGAATGGGGTGCAGATGCTGCGATTGTTGGCAGTGCTTTTGTCAAACGCTTGGCTGAAGGAACTCCAGAACAGGGTTTAGAGGCGATCGGCGAATTCTGCAAGAGTTTAAAAACAGCGATTCAAAATGCTTAGTAAGTGTGCACATACTTTCAGCCATTAGACAGATGTGTGCGATCGGGATGTGCCGCCACAATTGCGATTAAAGACCTTGTTGTACTTGAGATCATACACCACTTTCCTTCTAGTTCCTGACTAGAAGGTTTTTTTTGGAGCCGAACACGCACAATATTTCAACATAGTGCGCGCATGGAAAACCAAACAGCTATGTATGGAAACGACTTTGCCTTCTCCGGTGCGGGGTGCTGCGACTTTTAATAATTGGTAGAAGATTGAGGATTGTCCATTTTTTCTTCCTGATTGCTGATTTCTATCCGCTCGAAAAGCCGAAGAGCCTTCTTCCTTCTTCCTTCTTCCTTCTACTATAACTTGAGGAATGTAACTTGGGATAGATGAAAAGCTACGGTTTCTATTCGTATACTTAAAAAGTGTTTAAGTGCCTAATTTGGTACGGCTAGACATCTACAAAGCCACAAGGCATTTGAGCATCTCACAATAGAAAGGAGCATTTTTATGAACAGACTAACTGCATTTGTGAAAAAAATTCGAGCTGTACAAATCTTAACAGTGTTTCTGGCTGGCATTTTAGTATTAGTGAGTACAGCCTGTAGCCGCCCTGATGTGACGGCAGGAAAAACTGATGTGATGGCAGGACAGGCTGATGCGAGGGTAGGAAAAACTGCCGACAAAATTAGAGAAGAAGTGCCTTCAGGGGCTGTAACGTCCGAATTCAAAGGCGGGATGAACGACTACAGCGAGGTCGATCCCAGAAACAAAAAGATGACCACCACAGAAGCAAAAGCTGAGCTTCTTAAAGAGCAAGCGCAGCACCGCATTGACACGAAATCTAGCAACAATGTAGGCGAAAATGTGCGGCGGGTAGCGGATGACGCACCTGAGAAACTAGGCCAAATTGGGGAAAAGGTGAAGGAAGATGCTCGCACCGCCCAGCGCAAAGCTGATAACTTTGGCGACAAAACCAAACAAGGCTTTTCTAATCTTAAAGAAAACACTCGCGAAGGCTTGAAGGGAGCAAAAGATGTTGTTAAAGAAGCCACGCAGGGAGCAAAAGAAAGAGCAGCAGAGGGTACTGAGTCTCTGAGATATAATACCAGCGGCGGCCAAGAAAATATCAATGATGCAGCACGAGATGCAAGATAGAATGCTCAAGATGCCTCAGACAATATTTGCTAGAAAGTGAATCGAGATATTGACTGAACTCAACGAGCGGCTGAAAGAGCGACAGACGACTAATCTCAAATAACGCTGTTTTCTTTTCGGGAAGCTAGATTCCGACAGGGGTTAAAACCCCTGTCGGAATCTAGGTAAAATCAATCGATTTTAGATTTTAGATTTTAGATTAAAGAATTGAAGCATTGACCCCACGGATAAATTCGGGGGAAAACTTTCATCGGATACAGGTTTTTTATTTCTGGGTCCTGAGTCTGCGAAGGAATGAATCCGGGGGCTTGTATCCTGGATGCTTCCGGTCCTGTGAAGACTACTGCCTATTAATATTTGATTGGGTTTTAACCCCTGGGAGGGCTATTAGGCCGGAAGGAGAGTGGAGGGGGGTTTCAGCACAATCCAACGTCCCTGTCCTTTTCTAGGGGGGACTGGAATGCCACTTTTTTCACGACGGATTCTTTATAATTTCTATAGATTGTATTGGGATTTTTTAAGATAAAAACTTTTTGACCGACGTAGCGGAAATTTGGGCGATCGAGCTATATTAAATTCAATTAATTACCCATTGTATTTTTCAATATATGATAAGGCAGTGTTTCTACGGTATTTCGCGTTCATTGAATCGCATTTGAGATTAACAGCAGAAACTTATACGTAAGTAAAAAGCTTTAATCGCGATCGCCAAAGTATAAAATGTTGTTCATTCACAGATAATTGGAATTTTCGATCGGGTGATCAAAAATTATGCGGTTTATGCCCTAAGATAGATACACTAAGTTTTGTCAAGCTAATTTCGGAGTTGAGGTCAGCCGATATGGACGCAATAATAAATGCAGTAGATTTGACTACGGTAATGCCTGGAGCTCGCCCGATCGCGCAATTGTAAACACATTCTCGATCAGCGATTGATCGGTTCGTGCGCGAGAAAGACCGACAACCCGCCGCTAAAATTCTCAAACCTACCTCGTTGTGGGGGAGGATTTCCGGGACGCGGTGCTGCTACAATCCAAAAAAGTTGCATTAGCGACCGTTCATGGGATCGGTAGAAATAGTCCTCAACCGAACAGACATTCTCGACGAACTCCAACGCAGACCGGTTATTTACAAATACATTAAACCTTCCAATCTTTCAATTAATCTTGACTGTTACCTGCAAAATGGAGGTGTATAATTTTTAACCAAAAAAGGCCACGGATTCGCGATCTATTCGAGCCGTAATCCGCCGCCAATCGACAGGGAAATGGAGGCAAACATTATCTTGGGAATTGTGTTTTGATGCTAGTAACGATGATTCACGACTTTTATGATGCGCTGGCAGATTTGGCAATCTATGCAGATGCCGCACCGGCAGAGCGCCAACAAATCCTTAATCGCGTTGGGGCTAGTCAGAAAAAACTCAAAGAATTCGCGCACCATACGCCGATCAATTACCAACACAAGTTCGAGCTGGTTGAGGCAGAATTGCTGGGGGTTTTGGGACAGACAGCAGAAGCAATGGAACTGTATGATCGAGCTATTACCGGAGCTAAAGCTAACGAATATGTCAATGAAGAAGCTCTTGCCTGCGAACTCGCTGCTAAGTTTTACCTGTCATTGGGAAGAGAAAAAATTGCCCGAATTTACATGATAGATGCCTATGATTGCTATGTGCGCTGGGGAGATAGAGCAAAAATTGATGACTTAGAAAAACGTTATCCTCAATTATTAAAACCGATTTTAGAAGCCGCAAAACTCCCTGCAAATCCATTAGCAAATTTTTCAACACCGGCTGGGCAAAATCAATCGCTTCATCCATCCATTCATCCATCCATTTATCCGTCTGTTTCGGCGAGCGTCTCAGATTTCGGGAATTTTTCCACACTGCTAAAAGCTTGTCAAGCGCTCTCTAGTGAAAGAGAACTCGAGCGACTGATTGCCAAACTGATGCAACTGGCGATGAAAAATACAGGAGCTGACAAAGGAGCGCTGATTTTGCCAAACGGCAATCAATGGGAAATCGCGGCTACCAGCACGCTCGACAATTCAGGACTCGAATGGGCGATCGACTTATCATCCGCAAAACTCGATGACAACAGCGATATCTTGCCCCTCAAAATTTTTGACTGCGTTAAAAATTTATTGAAACCTGTGATTGTTCGGGATCTCGCTCAACAACGTGATTGGGATTCCGACTCCTACATCCTCAAATACCAACCGCAGAGCCTGTTGTGTTGGCCGATTCTCGATCGAGGCAACTTAGTCGGCATTTTGTATCTGGAAAATCGCTTAACCGCAAGAGTTTTTACCCGCGATCGCCTGCAACTTCTCAATCTCCTGTGTTCCCAAGCAGCCATCTGTTTGCAAAATGCTCTGCTATATAAAAAATATCAGGATTACAACCAACAATTAGAGCGATCGCTAGTAAAAATTAGCCGAACCGAAGCTCAGCTTGCCGATCAGAAAAAAATGCTCCAAGCGATTCTTGATGTCGCTCCGATTTGGATTTGGATGGTGAATCCCAGTGGTAAAGTACAGTTTGTGAACAAGACATTTTCTCAAGAGGTGGGCGTGCCTCTGAGCGATTTCCTAGCTGTCGATCATTATAAAGATATACTAGGGGAGAATGCAGCGGGCTGTCTGGTTTCAGATGCCGCCTGCCTTACTCAAGATTTGCCGCATTACTCCAGCGAAATTCTCAGACTTGTGGACGGCCAACTACACTATTTAGAAATCACGAAAGTGCAGTTAAAAAATTCCCAGGGCGAGACGATCGGGATTATTGGTTTGGGTGTTGATGCCACGGATCGCAAGCAAGCAGCAGAACTTTTGCAAGAGCAAAACCAACAGCTAGAACGAACTTTAAAAAATTTACAACAAGCACAACTGCAAATCGTGCAAAGTGAGAAAATGTCGGCCTTGGGTAATTTGGTCGCCGGAGTAGCCCACGAAATCAACAATCCGATTGGGTTTATTTCTGGCAATTTAAGCGAAGGTAAAAGAAGTTTGGAAGATGTTATAGAACACTTAGAATTGTATCGCTCCGGTGCATCGCAATCGGAAATAGCCGACCACGCCGAAGAGATAGACCTCGATTATCTTTTGGAAGATTTACCGAAGATGATTGATTCAATGCAACTTGGGTGCGAGCGCATTTGCAGCATCAGCAACAGTTTGCGTACCTTCTCCCGAGGCGACAAAGACTACAAAGTTCCTTTTAATATTCACGAAGGCATTGATAGCGCTATTTTAATTTTGAAACACCGCCTCAAAGCCAACGAACACCGCCCGCAGATCGAAGTGATCACTAAATACGGCAATCTCCCTAAAATCGAATGTTTCCCTGGTCAATTGAATCAAGTTTTCATGAACCTGCTTGCGAATGCGATCGATGCCTTAGAAGAGTCAAATATTGGACGCAGTTTTAGCGAAATTACCGCCAACCCCAACCGCATCACGATTGGCACGGATATAGTCGGCGAAGGGTACATTAAAATTAAAATTGCTGATAACGGCACGGGGATAAAAGAGGAAGTTAAACAGCAGATATTCGACCATTTGTTCACGACGAAAGGTGTCGGCAAAGGAACTGGATTGGGGTTGGCAATTGTCCACCAGATTGCGGTAGAGAAACATGGCGGAAGCATCGAGGTGAATGGCGAGCCTGGAGTTGGAACTGAGTTTGCGATCGTTTTGCCTGTGAAAGGATAAATTTGAATTAAAATTCAATGTTTTTGGGGCGATCGGGTAATAAGATATACTGACTTTGATTCGGGTCTTTTTTTGAAAGCCTTGACATAACTCTTTTAAAGTAGCATCATTTTTTTGATCGAGCAGTCTGGTTTACAAGCTGTTGCTACTGTACTTAATGAACCTGGAATCTGCTGTATTTTAGACACCCTATAAGTGAGCGCGTCACCCATTTTTAGTTGCGAGGTGTCTATTATACACAAAAATTAATCACCAAGGCTTCGTCCTACAAAAATTTATCTTAAATTTAACCAATCTTGAATTTCTTGCGCTAACCAAGCCGCCTCAACCTCTTTCAAATTTGTTGCTAAAGTATAAAAGTAAGTTCCCCTCTCGTTACCTGAACGAATTTTGATTTGATTTCCCTGATAAGTATTGTATAGAAAAGCACCCAAAATCTCAGAAACTTCCCCCCTTTGTCCTAAATAACTCCAACCAAATATCTGATGTTCCAGTTTAAAGTAGTTCCGGTTAAAGGTAATTTTAGTACCATTGCCCAAAATCTTAAGTAACATACTTGCTACAAGCGGAAAAAATCCTAATCCCATACTGACATTTACTTGCAAATATGCTAAGACTATCGGCCAAGATAGCAGTATAGTTAATATTCCTATAAAAGAACCTAAAAAAGGCTTTCTGGCTAAAGTAGACGGAATTTTAATGTTTAACTCCGTTGCTGATTTGCTAAGTTGAATGCGACAGCGAGGTGGTTTAGCAATTTTCCAAACAGTCGGAATTTGAAGATTAGCCCCTTGTATTTTTCCCGATTTCAAAGCTGCTAAAGCCTCTCTAGCCTTGCTGAAACGCTTTTCTAAGGCGATTTCCGTCATCTTCTCAATCCAGCTTACCAAAGTGGGATTCACACTCACGCGATCGCTAAACTGAATCCGAGAATCTTTCTGTGGCAAATCCGCAGGAGTCATCCCCGTTAACAAATGAATTAAAGTAGCTCCCAAAGCATACAAATCCGAAGCCGCCACCGCCCGCCCCCAAAACTGTTCTAAGGGTGCATAGCCACTCGTTCCTACCACTGTAAACGTTACACCTGTCACCGCCGCTTGAGCTTGTACCGCACCAAAGTCTACTAAATAAACCTGCTGATCTTCCCCCCAAATTAAATTACTAGGCTTAATATCTCGGTGCAAAACTGGGGGGCTTAATTCATGCAAATAAATTAAAATTTCTAGCACTTCAGTGGCGATTTTTCGTACTTGTCTTTCTGAAAATTTATTGCCTTTTTCTAACAATTCCTGAAGTGAAAATCCCGGAATATAATCTTGCACTAACCCAAACCAAGGCAATCCTGCTCCGGCTTCCCGCTCCAGGGAAAAATAATCTCGATAGCAAGGAATGCGGGGATGATTTAGCGCCTGCAAAACTTGTGCTTCTCTTTCAAAAAGCTTGAGTTCTTCCCAGTGCATTTCCGGGCTAAAAGCTAACATTTTCAGCGTCACCTGTTCTTGAGACTCTAAATCTACTGCTAGCCAAGTTTGATGGCCTGCCGCTGTGCGTCCTAAACGCTGTTGCAATTGATAACGTTCTTGTAAAATTTTTCCTGTATCTAACACAGCATTGCCCTCCAGTTGTGAATGCTACAAAATGGCCTTAACTATTAAATTAATGACGGCTCTCCTACCTAGCTCATTTTTCCTCATAATTGTTAAATCACAAGGTCGGAGATTAAATCTTTTGGTGACAGCCATAAATTGCTGCTATAAGTAATTACCCGTGCATTTCTCCATTCGGCATAATTGTACCGCGCCACTGAGCACCTGATAAATTAGCAGTGCTCAAATCTGCCCTAATCAAAGTTGTGCGGTGCAAAATTGCCTCCCGCAAATCTGTTCTAGCCAGGTAAGCATCAGTCATATCAGCTTCACTCAAATTTGCCTGATTAAAATTAGCTCGACTCAAATCAGCCCGCACCAAATTAGCTCGACTCAAGTCAGCCATGATTAAATTAGCATTGCTCAACTTTACATCAGTCATAAATGCACCGCGCAAATTAGCGCCAGCCAATTCAGCATCAAGTAACACAGCTCTTTCCAACTTAGCATTGGCCATTACAGCCCAGGAAAAATTTGTTTCTACCAAAGTTGCTTCAGTCAAAAATATGCCATCTAAAATAGCTTCGCTCAAGTTCGCCTGAGTCAGATTTGCTTCTCCCAGAAATGCTTCAGTCAAATTAGCGTGACTGAGATTAGCTTTAGTCAAATCTGCACCTTGCAAATTGACGCCCCGCAAATCTGCACCTTGCAAATTTGCACCCCGCAAATTTGCACCCTCAAAAAGCCGCAGCTCCTTCCGCAAATTTGCACCCCGCAAGCACGCACCGCGCAAATCTGCACCTTGCAAATTCACACCTCGCATATCTGCATCGCTCAAATTTGCATCAATAAAAACTGCCAAAGAGATGTTGGCTTTGCGAAAGTCTGCACCTTGCAAAGTCGCTCCGTGGAAGTCTGCATCGGACAAATTTGCTCCGCTCAAGTTTGCTTGATTTAAGTTAGCACCGCACAGCTTTGCATTAGTTAAATTTGCGCGCTGAAGGTTAATTCTGCTCAGGTACGACATCACTAAGTTTGCACCCCAGAGGTCAGCACTGCTTAAATTGACGCCAATTAAATCGGCACCGCTCAGGTATACCCCTCTGAGATTCATACCTTGAAAATCTAGTTCTCCTGATGTATATCGCCTTAAAATTTCGCTAGCATTCATATCTGTTTTTGTTGTTAATTATGTACAATCTGCTATTTCTAGACTGCTTAAATTTCTGTTCGCGCAGGCGGACTTAGTTTTTGTAGGCCCAGACTTGAGTCTGAGAAATTTGATGAAATTTCTTGAATTTCAGTTGACGCAGGCCGACTTAGTTGGTGTAGCCTCAGACTTGAGTTGGGGCATTTAATGAGTTTGATTGACAAATTCTTGAGTCCAAAAGACTGTTTTGTTACCTAACTGTCGCCCGTGAATTTTCACATGAGTAAGATATTTGGATTTTAAGGTACACAGTTTTTTGTGAATGTATGTAGCTGTAGCCTGTTGGTTTGGTACTTCAGCAGACTCCAGAATAATATGGAGCCAACCGTCTTTAAATCCCGCTGTAGCAGCAATTCCTTTAGGCTGTAGCAATTGATTAATCAATTGGGCGATCGCCTTTGGTTTGCCTTGCTTTGCCATTTCCAAAAGCTGATACTGATTTGCTTTATGGCTAGAGTTTTCCTGCGGTATGTCTGAAATATTGTCATCCAGGTTGTCTGTGATTTCATAAGGATATTTACCGCTTTCTTTTGACTCCAATTCGATCAAGATTTCCAGCATTTTATCGGTAAACTTCTGAACTTTTCCTACATACTCTCTGAGATTTTTATATTTCCAGTACAAACGCTCCTCTGGACTTCCCGTAGAAAATTTTCCGTTCAAAGCAGCTTCTAACTTGGTAAATATATTTTCTATTTGCGCCGTTGCGGAGTTAGCACTTTGACTGACTAATTCTGTCATTTCTTCTTCCAATTCCAACTTGCGTTTGATGGAATCGCTAATATTTATAATAACAGGAGCCGCCGGTTCTAAAGTTTCGATAATAGTCGGCATTTCTGCAACTGGGAATGTTTCTACCATTTCCTGTCTGAAATCGGTAGCATAATTATTGCTGGTTTCGGGTTCTTTAAACTGTACAGTTTCTGCCGTGTCCGGCACTAAGTAACTCTTTTGCGGGTCATAATGATAGTGAGCTGGAGCAGCTTGAAGGATGTGAGTAATCTCGCCTGGATCAAAATAATCGGTGCGCCTGTCCACCAGCTCGCTCTCTTCATAAACACTGTTGTTTAAATGCGTCTGATCGTAATCTTCACTAGCCGAAGATTCGGCTTCATCCGGTTCTTCCTGTTGCATTTTTGCGTAACAAGGATTCATCGCTTTGATGATTACGCTTGCAGCTTGGTCGTTTTCATCTCTGTTGTCGAGATTGCTAGCAGTTGTGTACAATCGAGATTCTAGTTCGGCTAGGCTGCCACAGACATTAAACAGTTGTCGCAGTAGATTGTCAAGTTCTTGAGTTTTCAGCAGTAGCCAATCGCGATCGCTAAAAGTAAACTCGTGATAAAGAGTAGAAAAAATTAGGATTTTCGCCCTCAGCGGATTTGTTTGCTGCAAAATTTTTTGTCTGACATCAAATAATTTGCCGGGGTTTCTTGCCCTTTCTTCGCTGCTGGGTACTTCGGAACTAAAGTGCTCTTCAAATGCGGGAGCTTCCTGACCGCCAAAACTAGATATGTTTATTTCTAATTTGGTGAAATCTTCAAATTCATACAGCCTGCTAAGTTGACAGACTATGAGGTCTGCTACTAAAGCATACTCGGTTTTTTTATTAACCTTAGAGACTATATTATTTAAAACTGCTTCAATATCTTCTAACCTGCTGTATTTGGCGCACAGCTCTTCAATTAAAAGCCTTACATCTGCGCTGGCGAGTTGGGCAGGATCGTTTTCCCAGGACTCTTTACAAGCAAAAAATATTATTTTTTTAATGCGCGAGAGATTCACGTCTTGTTCTAATTCGCGAACAACTTCATCTAAAATAGATAAAGCTTTCATAGTTTTCCTCCCATAAAAATACCCTGTCAACACTCAGCAAGAAATAATACAATTATACCACATTTGATAAATGCAAGACTTTGATGCGATCGTCATTGGCAGCGGTATTGGGGGCTTAGTCGCAGGCTCGATGCTAGCTCGCTACGGCAAGCGGGTGCTCATCTGCGAGAGCCACATCATAGCGGGCGGGGCAGCTCACAGCTTTTCGCGCCGAGGATTTCACTTTGATTCGGGGCCTTCTTTTTATTGCGGTTTGACTGACCCCCGGTCGTTTAATCCTTTGCGGCAAGTTTTTGATGTTTTGGAGGAATCGATCGCAGCAATTTCCTACGATCCACTGGGGCATTACCATTTTCCAGAGGGAAGTTTACCGATTTATGCTGATGCGAGAAGTTACTTAGATGCTGTAGCTAAGTTCGCACCGCAAGGTGCTGTAGAATTACAGCAATTTCAAAAAAACTTATTAGTTTTGTATGAAGCTTTGCGTGGAATTCCGGCTTTAGCGCTGAGATCCGACTGGCAGTTGATACCTGTTTTGCTTTCTCGGTACTCGCCTGCTTTGCTGAAGCTGTTGCCGCTAGTAGGTGCGATCGCGGGTTCTGCTGGTTCCTTGATGGATCGCGATGTGCGCGATCCTTGGGTGCGGCGTTTGATCGATTTGGAGTGCTTTTTGCTGTCGGGTTTGAAAGCGCACGGAACTGTCGCGCCGGAAATAGCTTTTATGATTGGCGAACGATCGCGCTGTGCGATCGAATATCCTGTAGGTGGCAGCGGTGCGATCGTCGATGCTTTAGTCAGAGGTTTGCAGCGCTGGGGAGGAAAGTTGCGCCTGGGATCTCCCGTCGAGCAAATATTAGTTGAAGCGGGCAAAACCACGGGCGTTCGCTTGAAAAATGGCGAAGTTATCAGCGCCCCAATTGTCATTTCAAATGCCACAATCTGGGATACTTATACAAAATTATTGCGGCCTGAAGATTTGCCGGAAAGCTACCGGAAAAACGCTTTATCGATGCCAGCAGTAGACAGTTTCATGCACCTCCATTTAGGAATTAAAGCCGAAGGACTCGAAGGTTTGACCGGCCACCACGTCGTCGTTCACGACAGCAAGATTGACATTACAGTACCCGGAAATACTTGCATGATTTCGATTCCTACAGTGTGGGATGCAACTCTGGCGCCGCCCGGACATCACACTGTTCATGCTTATACATTGGAACCTTACGAAGGTTGGGAATATGGCGAATTGTATCAGCAGAAAAAGCAAGAGCGATCGCAATCTCTGTTTCAAGCTTTAGAAAAAATTATACCGGATTTGCGATCGCGGATAGTCTTAGAGTCGATCGGCACACCCCTAACCCACGCCCGATTTTTACGCCGATATCAAGGAACTTACGGGCCTGCAATTGCCGCCGGAAAAGGCACATTTCCCGGCCCACAAACACCAGTCAAAGGCTTGTATCGGGTGGGAGACAGCACCATGCCAGGAATTGGCGTCCCCGCCGTCGCAGCATCGGGTATTTTGTGCGCGAACACTTTGGTGAATTCGGATGTGACAGCACAATTTTTGTAAGTTATGGCAGAAGGAAGAAGGAAGTTCGGCAACGGATTCTGTAACGGATGTAACGGATAGAAGGAAGTTCGGCAACGGATTCTGTAACGGATGTAACGGATGTAACGGATGTAAAGGATAGAAGGAAGAAGGAAGAATGGAAATTAACTGGTTCCCTGCCTCTGGCTGGGAACCGAGCTCCAGAGGCTCTGCCTCGCTTGCAAAAAAACAGGAGGCAGAGCAATAGTGAAATGCGTTCCCAGCCAGAGGCAGGGTACGAGGAAAAAACTACTTTTTACAAAATCTGCCTGCTCCCAAAACTGATTACCCACCAGCGGCAAAAGCGCCCATAATTGCGATCGACAAAGCCAAACCTGGCAACAGCAGCAATCCTAACATCAAAGCATCGTGTCCGCTCATCACTTTCTCCTGATATTGACCTTTGTCATTATACTCTATAAACTGCCATCTTGCCTCGGCCTTAATAATTAAAACCGGCATATAGATTCAGGATTGACAGGGCAAATTTTATTAACAATGGGATTTCCGCGCAAGTCCAGGGTAGTTAACTTTTGCAAAGATTGCAGGGAACTGATATCAGAGATTTGATTGTTGTACAAGTCTAGTAAAAATAAATTATTTAAAGCTTGCAGCGCGCTGGTATCCGAAATCGGGTTGTTGAACAGATAAAGTTCAGTCAAATTAGTTAACGATTTCAGCGGACTGATGTCGGATATTTGATTGTTACCGAGGTTGAGTTCAATTAAATTAGTGAGCGAGGTCAAAGGAGTAATATCTGATATTTGATTTTGGAATAAAACCAATTTATTTAAGTTAGTTAGAGCTTTCAAAGGAGTAATGTCAGATATTTCATTTCCGAAAAGAAACAGCGTAGTCATATTTTTTAAGGAAGCCAGCGGGGTGATATCCGATATTTTATTATTGTAAAGGTAGAGTGTCTGGAGTTCAGTTAAATTTTCCAGAGGAGCGATATCTGAAATTTGATTGTTGTAGAGAATCAGCGCGTTTAACTTAGTTAAGTTTTTCACCGGAGTGATGTCGGAAATTTTGTTGTCAAACAAGACAAGTGCGGTAAGATTAGTTAGCCCTGCTAGGGGACTGATATCTGAGATTTGATTGGTATCGAGAACGAGTTGAGTCAGATTTATTAGAGATGAAAGCGGGCTGATATCTGATATTTGATTGACATCCATAATCAAAGTTTTCAGATGGGTTAAAGATTGCAGGGGAGCGAGGTCAGATATTCGATTGCTGCCGAGGATAAGATTAGTAAGTTTAGTGAAAGATGAGAGGGGACTGATATCGGTAATTTGAAGATTTTTGAGGTTAAGCTCTGTTGTATTAGAAAGCAGTGCGTTGGCTCGATCGCACTCGGGAGTGTCTGATATTTGCAACAGTATTTCTACCGTATGTTTGGCGTCGGGCGAGAGATTCTCTTTTTGCTGGCACCAATCGGGAAAGTTATTATAAGTTGTCATGGACTGTGCTGCCTTAATCGATTTTAGATGGGAGATTTAAAATTTTAGATAAGTATAGCAAGTCTATTTCATTTGTGAATGAGATTTTTGTCGGGTTTTGAGAAATTTAAGCAAAAATTGTGTAAAGTAATCTTAACATCCTTAATTGAAGTGCATTCGTAGGAGCCAAGAGCCAACTATGACACCAGAACTAATTTTTAATGCCGGTAATCTGTTCGTTGTGCCTTTCTGGGCAATTATGATTTTATTGCCCAACTGGGGAATTACCCGAAAAGTGATGAATTCCTTTATTCCGTTTGCGATGCTCGCCGTTTTGTACATATATTTGTTTGGTAGCAGTCTGACTGCGGAAAATGCGGCTGCTTTGTCGAATCCTAAGTTAGCAGATATTGCTAAGTTTCTGGGGGAAGAAACGGCGGCTGCTACGGGATGGATACATTTTTTAGTGATGGACTTGTTTGTCGGGCGCTGGATTTATTGGGAAGGACAGCGGACAGGAGTTTGGACGGTTCATTCTTTGGCTTTGTGTTTTTTTGCTGGGCCGATGGGATTGCTTTCTCATATTGTAACGGCTTGGATTACTCAAAGGTTTTTCCCGAGTTCTGAGGCGGCGGAAACTGTTACTTCATCGGTTTAGGCAGAGGGTTTTTAATACCTTGGATGTTAGATCGCATCCGGTTGCATCGGAATGATTAAACCGCGAAGGCGCAAAGGACGCGAAGGAAGAGAAAGAAGAAGATGCGGTTATTCCTTCGCGCTATGAGCGTCTTCGCGGTTCATTTAATCTTACGACCTAACAGAACTCGATATAATACAAGTCCGAATCAAACAAAGTTGATATCAATCATCCACTCTTGGACGCAGAACCTAATTATGTAGCGTGCACCTGAAGCACTTTACCGCTAAAAGTTGGATAGGGGCTGGTTTATAAGTACCTCGTATGTGAATTGCAGATAGGGTGAACTCGCCCGTACAGAATTTTAAGAATTGGCTAGGGGCAGCACTAAACGAGCCACAATTAAATTGTTTTCTAACATTTCTATAGAAAAGTTTCCTCCCATTAAGCGTACCGCTCGCTGACAAATTAAGAGATTTTGGACGATCGACCTATTGGAACTAGAAACGGCTAATATGTCCGGCCCGGAACCGCCGTTGAAGGCAGCAATTAACTGTCGATCGCACGCACCGCTATCGATCACAGACAATTCTAGCCAACCTTCCCCCAACAACTGAGAGCGAATCTCAATCTTGGCGCCAACAGCAGAGCGTCTGCAAGCCGCCGCCAGCAATTCGCACAGTATCAAATCGAGCTTGATGCTGTCCCCGCGAACGCTCAAAGTCTGGCCCGCCGGCATCGACACAGCAGTTTCTCTGTGTACTTCCAGCAAGACTTGCGACTGTTTGACCAAGGAAGCCGTTCGATCGAGCGATCGCCTCAGCCAAGCGCTCACAGGCACCGCATCTTGTCCGAATTGCAGCCGCCAATGTTCCTGTTTCAGCAGCAAATGAGTTGACCCCAAAGCATTGCCCATTTGCCGCAAAACCTGTTGGTAGCGCAAAGTTTTCAGAGCATCCTTTTGTTCCTTCACTGACTGGAAAATCGACTGACTCAACTCCCCCAACTCCTTCACCCCCGCTCCCACAGTGCGGTAAAACTCCTCAAAACGGCGCTGTTTGTACCAGTTGAGCAGCTCCAGATCCAATCGCTGCGACTCGCTTGCCGATTGCACCGCCAAATACCTGTGCCACCAAGCCAACTGAGACGCCATCGAGCTGAGTAAACTCACCGACAACTCCGACCACTGGCGGCCCGGAGCGTCCGCAGCCACCACAATGCCCGCCGGAGCGTGTTCTGGGGCAGTCCGCAGCGCCACCGTCAGAATCTCGCCAATTCCCGGACTGCGGAGCCACCGCTTCGTCGCCAGCGGCAGTTGGCTCGTGCTCTGTTGCAGCACGCCCGCTTCTGCCAGGGTTTGTTGGATCAAGGCATCTGTTCGGACAGGAATCACCGCCTCGGGATTGAGGGCAAATACCGGATTGGCAGCTACCGTCGCCACGATGGAACCTTCCTCCTGACCCGGATTCCAAGTAATTACGGCGACTAAAGGACAGGAAAGTGTTTGGGAAACGTGTTGAGCAAAGTTACGATCGAGCTTTTGTAGCGGCAACTCTGGGAACATCGTCGGTGAAGCAGCAGATATCTCTTGCTCAGATTGCTCATCAGGAGAATGGTGCAAAACCGCCAAACCCGATTTGAGCAATCGCTCAAATTGCTGATATTTGTCGATTTCCACACTCTGCTGCCAGGAGTGCAGGATCAATCCTAGCTGTTGGCCCACTAGCCGAACTAATTCTTGCTCAGATCGCCTCCAAGTGCGAGTTGCATTGTGTCCGACAACCAGCAAACCCTCGATCGATTTTCGATTGGCGATTTTCGATTTTAGATTGGGGTTTTCTCCCTCTTTGTTTTTCCCCCTCGTGGTCGATGCCAAAAGCGATCGCACCCCCGCCTCCCCCAACACTTCCCGCCAAGCGCTCAACCGCCCGTCTTCCTCCCAATTTTCAATAGCCACAGGTTCGCTTTCTTGCAACAGCCCCACGTCAGCCACATCGAGGGCGTTGAGCGGCGACGGCACTGACCTGCGGTTGCGTGGCAGATTTTGGCAGACAATTTCAAAGCGATTTTGTTCTTCGCCGTACAGCAGCAGCAAAAAGTATTCGCATTTGAGCCGCTCGCACAACTGTTCGGCGGTATTTTTTAAAGTCGCCTCCCAGTCAGCATCGCTGTAGATGGCGCGAGCTATTCCGGCAGTTAAATCTCGATCGATCTCAATTTGCTGAATTTTCTCCTCCATCTCCGACACAGGAGCCGTCAGAGCCACTAACTGCGCCACTCCCCGCAGGTAATGTTTTTCATTGTCTTGCCAAATCCGGGGCTCGCCGGCTTCGACTGCCAAAAATCCCAACAATTCCCCTTCCGAAACAATCGGCGCAGCCAACAGAGAGCGAGCGCGGATTTGCTGCATCAACCGCCCCGTCAGCTCAGTTTTCAGAGAACTTTGAGATTCACCGATCCAAACCATTTCTTCCCTGCCCAAAGCCTGATAAAATTCGCCCAAGTCTTGAACGGTGATGCCTGAAGCCGCTCGGCTCGGCCCGCCCAAACCCGGAGCAACTTCGCGGTTGCTGACTCGGCGCCAAAAATAGCGCCGCTCTCGCTCGAACCAATAAACATTGGTGCGCGTCGGCTCGATAAATTCATGAGTTTGTTCGACCACCGCTTGCAAGTATTGGTCGAGCGATCGCAGTTCCCCCAACTGCGAAATCAGCGCTAAAAGAGACTCATCTGGGTGTTTGACTTGTTGTCGCTGCCAGTCTTTTTCTATTTGGTAAAGAGCAGTTGCCAGCGCTCCAAATACGATCGCCAACTGCGTTTTTTCCCCCGACTTTGGCGACGCTCCCCACAGGTCAGTCCCGAGCAAAATCACGCCGTAACAGCGGTCTTTGTAGCGGAGGGGAAACAGAGTCGTGCCTTGAATATTGAAAGTTTGAGCTGCTTTGCGCCATTCTCCGGCTCTACTTTCCGATCGCAAATCCGGAACTCCCACCGGCCGGAGCTGAATCACCACTTGTTCGAGCAAATCCCCCGGACTGAGGGCAAACCGCTGTTTGAGAAAAGACAGGTCGCCGTTAGGAGTTATGCCACCTTTGCCGAACAATCTGTGGGCTTGTCGATCGTACAACCCGATCCAAATCAACGGCCAGTCAAATTCAGTTTGCAAGTAACCGAGTGTGGTCGAAAGTAGCACTTCCACATTCTCCTCTTCTCGGAGAGTCTGGAGAACGCGCTCTAGGGTCGCGATTTGTTCGTCTAAATCCTTTGGTCTTTGCTGCTGCCCCATTTCCAAGCTTCCCCGCACATTTATCTAATTTAAAATTACCAACTTAAAAATTCAAAAAATTAAATTGCAAAAGAATCAACTTATAATATAATCGTCTCACTTATCCTTGAATCTAAAACATTGGATACAGTCGAGCGAAGTTGAAGTAAAAACTTCGCCTTCACTGTCTGCTCCTGAATATTTTTATTTCCCTTCTCATTTCTAATTTGTAAATTGCCCCAGTACAAATCATTGGATATTTATCAATCAAGTGTACGCCCGCTGTTGTTTTCCGTATTGAAAACCGATGCCGAGTGGCTGCACAACCGCACTCTCCAAGTTCTCGAACTCGCAGCCAGAACTCAGTCAAACCCCGCAACCCGCCAAATGCTCTGGCGATTGCAGAAATCTTTGGGAGTCCAAGATTCTCGCCTCGAACAATCTTTGTGGGGACTGAGCTTTAACAATCCTGTCGGCTTAGCCGCCGGATTTGATAAAAACGGCGTAGCTGCCGATATTTGGGCAAATTTTGGCTTTGGCTTTGCCGAACTCGGCACTGTCACTTGTCAACCGCAGCCGGGAAACCCCCAACCTCGCTTGTTTCGCTTGACGGAGGACAGTGCAGCCCTCAACCGCATGGGATTTAACAATCAAGGAGCCGCGGCAATGGCCGCCCGGTTTCAGGCAGCACAGAAACAGTCAAAATTCGATGCCTCGCGCCCCATGCCTCAGTCTCGGTTCCCCTTGGGCATCAATCTGGGTAAATCTAAGGTAACACCGTTAGAGCAGGCCGCAGCCGACTATTTGGAGAGTTTTAAGCTGCTGAAAGATTGGGGCGACTATTTTGTAGTGAACGTTTCCTCTCCGAATACGCCGGGGTTGCGATCGCTCCAAGATGCTGCTGGGCTAAGCACAATTTTGGAAATTTTGCAACAAGAAAATCAGGGAAGCAAGCCAATTTTAGTCAAGATTGCGCCGGATTTGGAGTCGGAGGCGATCGTATCAATCCTCGACTTAGCAAAAACCTACCAACTAGCAGGAATTATCGCCACAAATACCACCATCCGCCGCGATGGATTGAAAACACAAATATTGCGAGAAACAGGCAAACCAATCGCCGAAGAAGCCGGGGGAATTAGCGGGCTTCCAGTGCGGGAGCGATCGACAGAAGTAATCCGATTTATCTGGCAATATACAAAAGGCGAATTACCCATAATTGGAGTTGGTGGCATTTTCACCGCCGAAGATGCTTGGGAGAAAATAGCCGCCGGTGCGAGTTTAATTCAAGTCTACACCGGTTGGGTTTACGAAGGCCCTTGGATGGTGCGCCGGATTCTCCAAGGTTTGCTGCAAAAGTTAGAAGAAGGCGGATTTAGTTCTATTTCTGAGGCAGTAGGTTCGGACAATCAATAGACATACGAGGGAAAAGCAAGTTTTGGGCAGGCATCCTGCCTGCCCCACAAGAATTGTTGAAGAAGTCTAATAAATTCTTGCAGGAATCAGCCATTGAGGGGCTTTGTTAATTGCTTGTACTTTTCCTTTCCGATCGTGATAGTGAGCTTATCCAACAGCTAACCAGCTTTGGCAGTCTCGTCTAATATCCATGAGTTCACCCAGAATCTGACTCACAGTGCGATCGCTAAAAAAACTATCAGGCAACACCATACCAACAGTTCCCTAACATTAATACTACAAGAAATCTTTTGTTTTCGATCGATTTATATCAGCATTACCTCAAAACTAAATCCGCGCTCAAAATCTTCAACAAGATTAAAAATTCGATTTATCTAATACGCATCTAATCAAATATTTCCGCTAATTTCAAAGCATTAACTTGAGCTTGAGCTTTCTGCAGCGACTCCTGCCATTCCCTTTCGGGGTCGCTATCAGCAACAATCCCCGCACCCACTTGTCCCCAAACAACTCCCCCGGTCGTACCGTCACTTTTTGGTGCATATAAAAGGGTGCGAATCAAAATATTTAAATCCAGGTTGCCGCGCCAGTCCAAATAACCGCAGGAACCGTAAAATAAATTGCGCTTCACGGGTTCCAATTCTTCGATGATTTCCAGACAGCGCACTTTCGGACAACCTGTAATCGTACCGCCCGGAAATACCCCTCGAATCAAGTCGATCGCGTCGCAATCTCCTCTTAATGTACCGATAACATTACTGACGAGGTGCATCACGTGACTGTAGCGTTCAATCGTCAGAAATTCGTTAACTTTTACCGAGCCCCATTCACACACCCTCCCGATATCGTTGCGTTCTAAGTCCACTAACATAATATGTTCGGCTCTTTCTTTGATATTCTCTATTAATTCCTGTGCTAACTGCTCATCTTGAATGCAGGTTAAACCTCGCGGTCGCGTTCCCGCGATCGGTCTAGTATCCACTTTATTTCCTAATAATTGAACGAGTCTTTCCGGCGAACAACTAACTATCGCCCCCCACGGAGTTTGCCAATAACTTGCAAAAGGCGAAGGATTGATACGTTGCAAAGCGCGGTAAATTGACCAACTACTGCAATCTGTACGGGCTTCAAACCGCAGAGATAAATTAGCCTGAAAAATATCGCCCGCATGAATATACTTCTGAGCTTTTTGCACTATTTCTTTATACTCACTCTGAGAGAGTTGAAAAATAGGAGTAAGGGAATTTTGTTGATAAGTTTCCGGTAAATTATTCTCGATTATTTCTCGATCGGTTTGCTCTACTTGATGCTGCATAACATCGAGGTGAGAAGGTTGACTCGCAGCCAACCAGAGAATTTGCGTTTGACGATCTAAAACCGCAAAAGATTCTGGTTCGTACCAACAGCTAACCGGGAAAGGAAGCGGATCGGTATTGAGTTGGGGCAGGTGTTCGATTTCCCATGCTAAATCATAACCCAGCCATCCCAACCAACCCCCAGTAAAAGGAATTTCCGGCGGTACATTCACGGCTAAATTTTGCTTTTGAGAGTTTAAAAGAGCGCGCAAAAAAGGTAAAATTTCACCGACTGGCGGTGTCCATAGCTGAGATTGACCGTCAATTATCCGGGGAGAACCTGCACAAATAGAATATCGTGCCAATTTAGTAGAAGATGTAACTGGACTTTCTAGCAGAACCGCCATATCGCGGGGGAAACAATCAGATATTGAGCTTGCACTGTGGGCATTTTGACCGAGAAATAAAGTTTGAAAAATCTCAGATCCGCTGCGCTGATTTAGGGGAAGCTTTCGCCAATGCCAAGGTTGTATTTGTTTCATAATAAATTGCACTATGGTTAACACTTTCAGGACTTACGCTACGAGTCAAGTTTGACACTATCTGTAGTAGTAAGGTGGACAGTTCGCACCTACTAAAATCGATTGAAAGCGTTATATCAGCGATTACTGACAACTTTCCAAACATCTCGGGTTGCTTCTTTTTTGAGGCGTATCCAACCCCTAACGGAGTTAATGAGAAATAGAGTTTTGGTACTGCACAAATCCTCTAAGGTAATTAATTCTTCTCTAATTTTTCCCTCCTCTAAAAGTTGAGAACGAAACGTCCCCGGTAATAAACCGCACTTGACGGGAGGTGTGATTAGACCTGCGGGTGTATCGATCGCGATATTGGCGATCGTGGATTCGGTGATAACTCCATCTTGATTCCACAGAAAGACATCCTGATATTCGGGCTGCGACTCCAAAGCCATTGTATAAGGCAATCGGTAAGTTGTCTTGTGGTAAAGAAATGGGTTTTGAGAATCGATCGGTTGGCGGGCAATTCCCACAGATGCACCGATTTTTAAGATACCGCTATCTAGTGTCTGAGCTTGTAATGTTATGTTTCCCTCACAAGATATTGTTAACCGTATTTTTTGTTTGACTGACCCGCAAGTTATACTTAATGCTTGTAAAGCTTTGCTTGCTTCTGTTAGCGATAGGGGAAAATTAAAATAATCAGCCGAACGCTCTAATCTTTGAAGATGTCTGTCTAGCAAAAAATAGCCGTTTTTGGGTTCCCATAAAAGTGATTCCAGCAATTCAAATTTTTGCTGTTGTTGAATCATATTTTTGTCAATATAATGTAAATGAGGTAACTTGACAATTTTTCGACCCGCGAAGGTTCCGGTTGGTGTAATTATATAGGAAGTTAACTTGAAATTATGTTGCCTAAATCCTTTAGATTTCAATGGCGGCTTGCCATCGGGCTGTTAATATTAACCTCAGCGATCACACCCCTAGCACTCAACTACTACGTCCGCCTTGTTACCCGCAACTACCGCCACAGCGATATAGCTAACGTGCCTGCAGAACCGATTGCTATAGTTTTTGGTGCCGGACTTTGGGAAGACGGCACTCCAAGCCCCATGTTAGCCGATCGAGTCCAAGCAGGCGTCGAGTTGTACAAAGCGGGGCGAGTGGACAAACTTTTGATGACAGGAGACAATAGCAGCGTCGATTACAACGAAGTCCAAGCAATGCAGGACTACGCCGCAGCCCAGGGCGTACCGACTAATAATATCATTCTCGATTATGCCGGATTTAGCACCTATGAAAGTTGCTACCGGGCGAAAGAGATTTTTGGCATAACCCAGGCTGTTTTAGTTACCCAAAACTTTCACTTAGCCCGCGCTGTTTATACCTGCCGCCAGTTGGGCGTAGAGGCGATCGGTTTAGGAACGCCGGATTGGGGCAAATTTCGCCAAAAGGGCATGATTCGCTACAGTTTCCGCGAATTTTTGGCCGTCCTCAAAGCGCTTTGGGAAGTGCGCGTTACCCGTCCAGAACCGACTTTTTTGGGCCCGTTTGAAGGAATTAAAGAAAAGTTATGAGTGCTTTGTTGAAAACTTTAGTCCTTGCTTTAAGGACTAAATCCTTCACTAAAAACGGGTTTTCCTACAACTAACCGGACATCATCTAAGTCCGGGAGTTGTAAGTTTTGAGCTAAACAAAACTTACAACACAACTCACAAATCATAACTCGCCCGTTGCGGTAGTGTTCCATAACTTACTCGCGTTTGGAAAGCCCCGCCAGCGACCAAGTTAGGCTCACCATCATTAAGCGGCCTAGAGCCTTCAAACGGTCTTCGGCGTTATTTTCAACCGTTTGAGACAGAGTTTCAGACTTAAGATTTATCGAGAATTCTTGAGCGTTTTCTGCTGACTTTTCCAACTGAGGTTGTTCAGAAGATGTCTCAAGGCTGACTTGGGGCTGCTGATTTTTTTCTTCGGTCATTTTCTGAGTCACCTCCTGGAGTTATTGCATACATAACCCTTACTACAAATGTAATTTCTTTGTATCCGGGATTTTGGGAGTCAAGTTTTTCTTACCCGAGAATCGCAGTTACCACCTGACTTAAAAGTTTTGATTTCAGTTGTTAGCTATCTTAAATAGCACTTAGCCAATTTTCCTCAGAAAGCCGATTTATTCACAGATAGGTCGTCCTCTACCAATTTTTTGTAATAAACGGGCTTTCGGAGCCTAAGTCCTGTTAAATTCAAAACTCACGCGCTACTACCGATGATGCACATCACTGAAGTGTTATATTTACTTAACAGTAATATTTCCGAGATTCTGATATTGTTAAAGATTAACAATTAATTTCGCTCGGATTTATATCAATCTGCAAGCAACCGTCTGGGAAATATTAACAAACTGAAGGTGTAGAGCCGATGGCAATTTATGTTGATACTGCAATTGTAGCGGAAGCCGCACGGGCAAGCAAGTTCGGATGGATAGCGGGAATTACTACTAATCCGACACTTTTGGCAAAAAGCGAGTTATCTCCTGAGCAAACCCTTAAACAACTGGCACAACTGATTCCTGGGGAAGTGTATTATCAGCTAATGGCATCTGATGTTGATGGCATGGTAGCAGAAGGAAAAGCCGCTTTTGAATTAATTGGACAGCAAACAGTTTTGAAAGTTCCAGCAACGGCTGCGGGTTTCCAAGCAGTCGCGCATTTATCACCGGAAATTCCTTGCGCGGTTACGGCGATATACAGCGCATCACAAGCAGTTGTCTCAGCAGAAGCGGGGGCTAAATATGCGATAGCCTACGTGAATCGCGCCACCCGATTGTTGGGAGACGGTTTTGCCTTAGTGCGGGATATGGCAAATGTGTTGCACAGAACTAATACTGAAATTTTGGCAGCTAGCATTAAATCGCCGGAAGAAGCGGTAAAGACTTTATTAGCTGGAGCACATCATTTGACATTGCCTTTTGATGTATTGCAGGCGATCGCAGTTCACGAATTGTCCCAGCAAACAGTTGATGAATTTGCCAAAAACGGGCGGGGAATAAGTTATTAGATGTTGCAATAGAGAAAACTTCATTAATTCTGGAGCAAGTATCATTCGCTCGCTGACTGCATATGAGTTTGGCTATTTTGTCTACTCTTGGTAACATTTGTTGATAAATAGGGCTTTTATGAACTCAAAGTTATGACTTTTATGAATTGACTTTGAGAAATGCTTATTGAATAATGTCAATCAACCGCACGGGAGCTCCAAACTTATACTCTTAAATGTCAGGGCTTATGACTATTACTCGCGTCTCAGTTGACTCAGCAGGCAATCAGGCGAACAATGGCTCCGGCGATCCCTCCATCTCCGGTGACGGGCGGTTTGTGGCGTTTGCATCTCGTGCCCCCAATCTCGTGCCGGGAGACAGTAACGCTAGCCTGGACATCTTCGTGCGCGACTTATTAACGAACACCACCACGCGCGTCTCTGTGGATGCAGCAGGCAATCCGGGGAACGGCGAATCCTACGTCCCCTCCATCTCCGGCGACGGGCGGTTTGTGGTGTTTGCATCTGATGCAGCCAACCTAGTACCGGGAGACACTAATGGCAGCCGAGATATTTTCGTGCGCGACACGCGCTCCAACACCACCACCCGCCTCTCTGTTGACTCAGCAGGCAATCAGGGGAATGGTATCTCCAACCCCCCCTTAAGCAAGCCCTCCATCTCGGCAGACGGGCGGTTTGTGGCGTTTGTATCGACAGCATCCAACCTCGTGCCGGGGGATACCAACATTAGGGACGACATCTTCGTGCGCGACACGCTCGCCAATACCACCACCCGCGTCTCTGTAGATTCAGCAGGCAATCAGGGGAACAACAATTCCATCTCTACCTCCATCTCAGCCGATGGGCGGTTTGTGGCGTTTTCGTCTGATGCCACCAACCTCGTGCCGGGAGACACTAACAGTAGCACCGACATCTTCGTGCGCGACTTATTAACCAATACCATCACCCGCGCCTCTGTTGACTCAGCAGGCAATCAGGGGAACGGGTTGTCTGGGTTCCCCTCCATCTCGGCAGACGGGCGGTTTGTGGCGTTTTCTTCTATAGCAGCCAACCTAGTACCGGGAGACACTAACAATAACACCGACATCTTTGTGCGGGACTTGTCAACCAATACCACCACCCGCGTCTCTGTTAATTCAGCAGGTAATCAGGCGAACAACAATTCCTTCGCGATTGCCTCCATTTCCGACGACGGGCGGTTTGTAGCATTTAATTCTGCTGCCACCAACCTCGTGCCTGGTGACACTAACGGTAGTCGCGACATCTTCGTGCGCGACACGCGCGCCAACACAACCACCCGCGTCTCTGTAGACTCAGCAGGCAATCAGGGGAACGACATCTCCTTCTCTACCTCCATCTCGACCAACGGGCGGTTTGTGGTGTTTGATTCTAGTGCCAGCAACCTCGTGCCGGGAGATACCAACAACACCACCGACATCTTCGTTTCTGACACTGGCAACACTTCAGGCGACATCAATAACCCTCCAAACGTCATCAACGGCACGAACGGCAACGACAACCTGACAGGCACGAACGGCAACGACACCATCAACGGTTTGGCAGGCGATGACGTGCTGACTGGTTTGCGGGCCAACGATATCATCAATGGTGGCGACGGCAGCGATAACCTGTCTGGGGGAAAAGGTTTTGACACCCTCAACGGCGGTTTGGGAAACGATAATCTTGTCGGTGGCGCGGGCAACGATGTATTTGTTTTAGGTGCGGGATTGGGAGTTGATACAATCTCTGATTTCGCCAACTCTCAAGATACCATTCAATTAATCAATGGCTTGACTTTCGGACAGCTATCAATTTCCCCTGGAACTAACGGCACATTAATTAGAGTTGCCAGCAGCGGTGAAGTTTTAGCTTCTTTGACAGGCGTTGCTCCCAATTTTATTGGCTCTGAAGATTTCATCTCAGTCTAGAGATGGTAAACTGGTCATTTGTTAAATCACTGTTACTCAGAAAAACATCATGATTAAACTTGGCAAACTATCCCTCGCATTAGTAGGCACATTTATTGCAGTTTTGCAACCAGCATTTACCGCTAATTCACAAGAAAGCAACAGCGAATTTAGCAAACTTCAATCTTTATTAGAAGCCAAAAAATGGTACGAAGCAGATCAAGAAACAGTGTCTCTGATCCGCAACAACTCCGCCAATCTGTCTTGTCCGAACCTCCGGGCGATCGATGGGATGTGGATGCAATCGAGCAATGGCAAATATGGATTGACTCCGCAGTTAGAGATTTGGCAGAAAGTCGGCGGTTCTAACTGTCGAACTTGCGAAGGTCAAATTAAAGAATTTAGCAAGCAAGTAGGATGGAACATGAGCTCGCAAGTAAGTCCTATACCAGGGGAGTTTCCAGCCCAGTATCCAACTGTTGCTTCATTAAGTTGGCAAAGTTATGTTGACAGCGATAAAAGCATAACTAGGTACAGTCTTTTTGCGGGCGCGCAGACATGGCAAGCGTGGAGAGTTACAGAATTTAACCTGTTTTCTACTTTTGCCAATTGCGGCAAGTAACAGTTGTAGGACGGGCAATGCCCAGACTTCCACGTCGGAGTCGGGATGGGATTTCTCGATCGCCTCGACTCTTCAATCTAAAATCTAAAATCTAAAATAGTAGGACTATGGCATTCGCCAAATCTTAATAGTGCGATCGGGACTGCCGGTCACAAAAGTCTTGCTATCTCTGGCAGCAATAGCAACAGAACTCACAAACTGAGTGTGACCAGAAAGAGTGCTTCTTTCTTTTCCCGTCTTCAAATCCCAAACTATAATATTTCCGCCCCCGCTGATCAAAGTCCGGCTGTCCGGGCTAAAGGCGATCGTCCTCACCGAGCTCGAATGCCCTTTAAAAGTGCGGGTGCGCTTCCCGTCTTGCACGTTCGACAATACGATCCGTTTGTCGGTGCTAGCACTAGCCACAATTTTCCCGTTCGGGCTAAAAGCCACAGCAGTAACCGGGCCCCCGTGCCCTGTGATAATTCTTCTGACTTCTCCGGTGCTGAGATTCCACAAACGCAGAGTCTTGTCCTCGCTGCCGCTAGCCAGAGTTTTACCGTCCCGGCTCAAAGCGATGGCATTTACTCCTCCGGCGTGGCCGCTCAAAGTCCGCAACCGGCTGCCGGTTCTGACATTCCACAAGCGAATAGTTTTGTCATCGCTGCCGCTAGCCAGAGTTTGACCGTCCCTGCTAAAAGCGATCGCGTTGACGGCGGCTGTGTGAGCGGGAATCGTCCGCATCCGTCGCCCCCTCTTCAAATCCCAGAGGATCACATTCTTGTCCCCGCCGCCGCTGGCCAAAATCGAGCTGTCCGGGCTCACCGCCAGCGTGTTGACCGATTTTTTAGAATGCACCGAATTGAGAGTCCGCACCAGGCCTCCCGTCCTCACATTCCAAATTTTAATCGTCCCAAAGCTTGAACTCACCAAAGTTTGACCGTCAGGCGACAGGGCGAGCGCATTTACACCCTCGACATTATTTAAACTTTTTTGCAAAAACTTACTGCTAGGTAAAGTAGAAAGCAGCCACACCGGGTTTGCCGGAAACACCCCGTAACGCATCGACCCGTAAATTTGAGACCCCCCAATACCCAGCATCAAAACAGCAGTGCCCGCCAGCAACTTCTTTTTCCAATCAAAAACATCTTTCTCCGCCTTTTTCAATCCCGAATTCAGAGGTCTGAGGCGGTTTACAGAAGTCTGCTTCTTCACATCAGGCGTCCCGGAAGTTGCGCGAAGTTTAGTTTGCCCCGTCGTCGGCAACTGAGTAGGCAACTGACTTTCCGCGCCGTCGAGATTAATTTCCTCCAAGCACTGCAAAACCATCTGCGGGCTTTGAGGTCGATTTCCCGGAAAAGGCGCCATCAGATAATCGATTACATTAGCCACGGCGTCGGAAACCTGAGGAGCTCCTTTGCGCCACATTAATCTGCCCGTGCGCGGGTTCTCTGGAAACGCAGTCGGTGGCTTTCCAGTCAGCAAATAAACAAAAGTGCGGCCCAGAGCAAAAAAATCTGACTGCGGAACAGCCTTGCCATTAGTTTGTTCCGGCGGCGTGTAGCCCGGGGAAACAATACCGGTCACATTTTGCCCCTGGCCCACCTTAGCGAAATAAGTCGCCGACACTTCCCGAGCAGTCCCGAAGTCAATCAGCACTAACTGCCCGTTTGGCTTGCACATAATATTGTGCGGCTTGATATCCCGATGGAAATAGTTGAGGCGGTGAACTTGGTCTAAAATTTCCGACAGTTGTTTGAGCCAGTTCACAGCTTGTTCTTGACTGATGGGGCGGCCCCGATGTTTCAGCCAGTCTTGCAAATTGGCCCCAGCAATTTTCTCCATCACCAGACAGTGAAAAGACTCTGTGCTGTGAGCGGGCGTAAATGTAAAATAACCGTCGCGATCGACTTTTGGAATACCTGGATGTCTTAGCCTGACCAACACGTCGGCTTCTTGCTTAAACAGTTCTACAGCTTTGGGATGTTCTTTGAGCAGGACTTTGAGCACTCTTCGGGCGCCGTTGTCGTCCACTTCAAATGTTCTGCCAAAGCCGCCGCCTCCGAGAGGCGCGACTAGCCGATATCGACCTTGCAACAAAAGTTCAGACCCGCAGTGGATACACACGGATTTGCCAGAGTTGGCTGGATCGGAGGGATTCGGACATTTGGGATTGAGGCAATAACTCACAGAAGCCACATAACCCTGATTGAGGTTGCTCTATCAAGTTTTACTTTGACACTGCTATACAAAACTTGGCTAAACTTATCTAAGCTTCACCATTCAACTAGAAGTATTTTCTAGAGGGTCTGATTCCTGCTTCTGCCAAGAGAGTCGGCTCTTACTTGTCCACAGGCGTAAATTCGGGTGGAGCAGCACCCTATTTTTGAAGTCTGTACAACTATTTATTATTGTGGAAGCTTTTAGCCATTGTTTAACCATTATTTTCAACCAATTTAACGAATCGTGGTATCCCGTTCGACCTTTTTATAGGCTGGTCAGTTTTAAATCGACCCTCGTTTACTCTTCCAGAAAATTTTTCCTGCAGATTTTGGGCATTATTCTGAGAATGTTGCACAAAAATGTGCCTCTGTCAATATGCTTGTGATCGGCAGCTCGGAGGAAGTTTAATCAAGTATTAAGCGATTAGATTAACCTCTGTGCACTCTTGGTGAGTGAGATTTTTGATTCAGCTTGCGTTACTTGCCTTGACAAGATTACTCAAGCCGAATTAGAGGTGTCTTCTGTAAAATCGTTAATTGCGGTATGGCATACCGTATTTAATTAATCCTCTTTATCTAGTTCGGTTTTTGTTCAAATATGAGTTTTCCTAGACGGCAACACCGTGTTTGTGGGACGACGTACTCAACAATAAGAGTACGAGGTTTTACGTTGTCTAGTCAGACTCAATTTTCAACTTATGACGATCGTAGCACACCTAGTAAAAGACTCATGAGCACCCTTGATTGAAATCTTGCAGCTTCTCTGAAGTCAAGGGAGGCTTTAGTCTCGCTTGACTTGAGCATCCCGTGTTTTTGTATAACCTGTGGCAGTGCACTCTAACGATGATCGGGTTGATGCCAAAGGTTTTGTTGTTTCTCACAGCCGATCAAGGTCACAAATCCCTGAGCACAGCACATAATGTACAAACAGACCAGAACTAATAACGAGAGAGTAGCCACATTTCAATTGTACGATCGCAACCACCACTCTCGAAGAAAGAAGTGAGAGTAGGGGAGTAGGGGAGTGGGGTAGTGAAAAAATCTGCCTTCTGCCTTCTACCCTCTACCCTCTACCTTCAGCAGAAGAAAGCCTTTTAAACAAGTCCCTCAATTACCGGATGGAAGTAGAACGCCAGCGCCAAAACCGTATAAGCTGCCAACAGCAAAGTACCTTCTAGCCAGTTAGAGTTGCCGTCAGAACTGATAGAATTGGCGATCAGCACCGACACCGCAACCGCTACAAGTTCAAACGGATTGAAGTTCAAGTCCATCGGTTTGCCCAAGACAAAACCTGCCAAAACCAACACCGGGGCAACAAACAAAGCAATTTGCAAACTCGAACCCACGGCCACAGAAACCGACAAATCCATTTTATTTTTCATCGCCACCGTCACCGCCGTGGTATGTTCAGCCGCATTGCCAATAATTGGCACTAAAATCACCCCGGTAAACAGTGATGTCAGCCCCAAACGCGCCGTCGCTTCTTCCAGAGTACCCACCAACAGTTCCGACTCGACAGCTACCATCAGGGTACAGGCCAACAGCACCCCAATCCACAGCGGTAGATTGACTTTGTGGTCAGGACTGTCTGGTGCTAAGTTACTTTCGGCTAATTCTTCAAGCATTTCTATTTCTGCTACCCCTGCATCGTACAGATAACTGTGGGTTTTCATCGAAAACAGCAGCGTCAGCACGTAGACGACAATCAGCACTACAGCAACAGCGCTAGAGAGGTTCTGCATAGTTGCCGGAGGGATGCCAATAGAGGTGGCATTAACTGCAGTTGGCACCAAAATGGCAATCACGGCTAAGTTCATCGCTGAAGCATTCAACCGGGCGACTGTCGGCTGAAAATCTTGTTCTTTGTAGCGCAAGCCGCCCAGCAGCATCGCCAATCCCATCACCAGCAGCAGGTTGCTCATAATTGAACCGGTGATGCTGGCCTTGACAACATCTATTAGTCCGGCGTTGAGGGCGACAATGCCGATAATTAGTTCCGTGGCATTTCCGAAGGTAGCGTTCAGCAAACCCCCCAAGTTGGCACCGAGGACGACGGCGATTTCTTCGGTTGCCGTCCCCATCCACGCGGCTAGGGGGATGATGGCTAAAGCCGAGGTGATGAAGATTGTGGAGGATTCCCAGCCGAGAAAGTGTCCGGCGATGGAAACTGGGATAAATAACAGCAGGCTGGAAATAATTGTATTTGTGTTTAGCATTTGGATTTTGAAAGTCTGCCAACCGTCAATCATAGCCTGATGGCAAATTAAAACAAAAGCTTGGGTTCTGGAATTAGGCGTTCCGTCAATCGATTGTAGATTTTAGATACTTCGACTGCGTTGATCCTGAGCCCTTCGGCTACGCTCAGGATCAACGCAGTCGTTGGGATCGGCACAAGTTTTAGATTGATGAAAGCGACCCGCACCGATAAATCCGGAGGCTTCTACTCTGGGACGATCGCCCTCTCTGGCGCGCTAGCTGTTGGTTGCCGGTCGATCAAGCTTTTGTACAGCGCGATCGCGAATCCCACGCAGTTGAAGCATAACTCCCAAAATCGCTATTTTTATCCGATACTTTACAGTATATTACAGTTGGTGGCGACCTCTAAAATGCCATACCATAATTAAATAAAAACTGTATTTATCAGTTGTTTTTTACTCAATTTTCACTAAAAATTTTTAGTATTCAGATATAAATCAACACGCAAATACTGATAACCAACCGCTAGATTTATTAAGGAGTTTGTCAAAATGAACTCACCTGACATGACACTGCATATTCCTTCTGAAGATTTGCCGATCGCCAATTCGATCGCCGCTCCTGAAGTCACGCATCAGCTATCTGAAAACATCATCCTCACAACAGTCGATGACCTTTATAACTGGGCAAAAATGTCCAGCTTGTATCCGCTGATGTTTGGGACTGCCTGTTGCTTCATTGAATTTAGCGCCATGCTGGCAGCCCGTTTCGATTTGGATCGATTAGGTGTATTTCCCCGGATGTCTCCCCGACAGGCAGATTTGATGATTACCGCCGGCACCATCACGATGAAGTATGCTCCGGTTTTAGTGCGCCTTTACGAACAAATGCCAGAACCCAAATACGTGATTGCAATGGGTGCTTGCACGATTACAGGCGGAATGTTCAGTGCAGATTCTCCGACTGCTGCGCGCGGTGTAGACAAGTTAATTCCCGTGGATGTCTATGTGCCGGGCTGCCCGCCCCGCCCCGAAGCGATTATGGATGCGATCGTCAAACTCCGCAAGAAAATTGCCAACGAAAGCTTCCAAGAACAGGCACTGAGGGAACCCACCCACCGCTACTACAGCCGCCCTCACCGGATGAAAATCGTCTCACCAATTCACGAGGGAAAATACCTGGAGACTTCAGCGCGACAGGTGCCACCAAAAGAAATTGCATCATCGGGATTGCCAACAGTCCAACAGTTTCAATTAACTTCTGATACCTCTCATGATTGATATTGGACTGACTCATATCGCCCTTCCGGTTTCAAATGTCGATCGCAGTATTGAATTCTACTCCAAATATGCTGGGATGCAAGTAGTTCACCGCCGCATCGATGCAGAAGCTGGTGTTGCTGTAGTCTGGCTTTCCGATCGCACTCGCCCTTTTGTAATTGTGCTAATTCAAACAGACTCCGTACATCCCGTTTTGTCTGCCTTTGCACATCTCGGAGTTGGCTGCAAAAGCCGCGAATACATGGACGAGCTCTGCGACCAAGCACGTCAAGAAAGCCTATTGCTAGAGGAACCAAAAGATGATGGATATCCGATCGGCTACTGGGCTTTTTTGCGAGACCCGGACGGTCACACGCTCGAACTATCTTACGGGCAAGAAATCGGATTTACAGTGGAGAAAACACAATTTTAAGCCAATGAATAGAATTCGTGGCTACAAACACAAAGTCCGCCTCCGCGGGCTAGAATACTTTTTGGAGGACAACAAAAATGGAACTAAAACTATCTGGTAAAGTGGCACTTGTAAGCGGCTCAACGGCAGGAATTGGCTTGGCAATTGCCACCGAACTCGCCAAAGAAGGTGCAACTGTCATCGTTAACGGACGGACTGAAGATCGGGTAAAAAGGGCGATCAACCAAATCAAAGAAATTGCTCCCGATGCCAAACTTCAAGGTGTCGCTGCTGATTTGGGAACTGCAACCGGAGCAGGCGAATTATTTCAGCAAGTCCCCGCAGTTGACATTCTGGTAAACAATCTGGGAATTTACGGAGCGAAAGGATTTGAGGAAGTTGACGATGATGAATGGATGAATTTTATGGAAATCAATGTCATCAGCGGGGTGCGACTTTCTCGAAAATATCTACCATTAATGCTGACCAAGAATTGGGGGCGGATTATTTTCATCTCTAGCGAATCGGGCATCAACATTCCAGCAGAAATGATTCACTACGGAGTCACGAAAACGGCGCAACTTTCCCTCGCCCGCGGTTTGGCAGAGACGACTGTTGGCAGCAACGTGACTGTTAATTCTGTGCTGCCGGGGCCGACGCGATCGGAAGGAGTAGAAGATTTCATTCAAGGATTGGCAGAAAACCAAAAGGTGACTCGCGAACAAGTGGAGAAAGAGTTCTTTGAAAAGACTCGCCCTTCGTCGCTGATTCAGCGTTTTGCGGAGACTTCGGAGGTGGCTGCACTTGTCGCATTTATTGCCAGTCCGGTATCATCTGCTATTAACGGGGCTGCTTTGCGAGTGGATGGCGGTGTCGTGCGATCGATCGTTTAGTTCGAGTTGTAATATCGCGATCGTAAATCAGTTAAGAACACCCTCTTTTCTAGGACTAAGGCCAACCTCCCTAAAGAGAGAAATCTCTCTAAGGATGCTGTTAATTGCCGATTTGAAGCAGGAAAATATTAGTAAAACTGCTTAGAGGAGTCGATCGCCACCCATGAAAAGAGCTTTAATCGCCAGTCTCCTGCTGGTGCTAGCTGGCTGTAGTCAGTCGTCCTCCCATGATAAGTTGGTCAAAACATTGAAAACGGTTCAATCTTGGACAGCGACTATGAACAAGATTCGGGAAATTGCCTTGGGTATTGTCACCACTATTGGCGGCTTCCTAGATATTGGAGCGATCGCCACAGCCGCCGAAGCAGGCTCTAGCACAGTTTGCATCCCAAAGAGGCAGACCGTTTCAGCCACGTTGGACGCATTGAAGAGGTGCGCGCCCAGCAGCAAGGTGATGATTGGGTAATTGTAGAATATCTGGTGGGCGTACCGGCGATCGTGGAGCGTTTTGCCTGGAATTTAGGCGCTGGTTTGCTGCATCTTTTGGGTGCCCGCAATCTACATAAGGGATATCGTATTCCCTGGGAGCAACTCGATTTATTCGAGCCAGAGCATCCCCGCTTAATTTGCACGATCGATGCCTCAAAGAGATTTCCCAACAGTTAGAAAGAGATGCCAATCTGCCATAAATTTTTATGGTCATTTCAATAGTGTTATTGTGGCGATCGTCACTTCCAAAATTTGGTTAGCAGAAGCGCTCGGTAATGTTTGGTTGCCGATCGAATTTACGGGTTTGTCCAAGGATTCTGTAGTAAATGTATCTCAAAATTTTACTGTCAATAAAACATTTTTAGTCTAGCAAATTGGGTCTGTGTCAGAAGATTGGCCAGCAGAAGTGGATGAAGAGTTGCAGGCAGTGCTTTATATCTTAGGATGGAAATTAATCTGGGAAATACATTAAAAAGCAATGGGGAAGGGCAATGACGCAAGTTGTAATTGTGGGATCGGGGCCAACTGGTGCGGCACTTGCCTTGCTACTGGTGAAACGAGGTATTGCTGTAACGTTGGTTGAGGCTGCAAAAGATTCCTACCGAGTGTTTCGGGGTGAAGCGTTAATGCCCAGCGGATTGGATGCGATCGCCCAAATGGGCTTATCCACTATGCTAGAAGGTGTTCCACACCGACAAATTGATGCCTGGGAGTTCATTGTGGGCGATCGGCAACTATTTCGAGTTGATGAGCCAATGGGGTCAAATCGACCTTGTACGCTGGTATCGCAACCGCCTTTGCTAGAAACACTAATTTCTGAAGCTAAGTTGCATCCAGAGTTTGAATTTATCTCAGGTGTTCCCGTAAAAGATTTACTGTACAGCAACGATCGCATTGCGGGTGTAAAGCTAGGAGATGGGCGAGAGATTCCTGCTGCACTTGTCATTGGCACAGATGGTAGAAACTCGGTTGTACGACAACGTGCAGAATTAGAGTTAGTAAAACAGCAGAATAGTATAGATGTTCTGTGGTTTAAACTGGCCGCTCATCCTCGGTTTGTGGCGGATAATGTATTTTATTCCATCCTGAATGGCGGTAGCGGATTCAGTGTCTTTCATGGGGCAGAATCAGGAAAACTTCATCTGGCTTGGGTGTTATCTGCCGATGACAAAACTGATTGGAAACACACAGACTGGGCAGAAACTTTCGCATCGCTATCTCCTGCGTGGATGGCAGAACATTTCCGCAACTGTGCCGATACGATCGAATCTCCGATGCGATTATCTGTTGTGGTTGGTCGCTGTCCGCGCTGGCATCGACCAGGAATCATACTTTTGGGGGATGCTGCACATCCGATGTCTCCGGTTCGCGCTCAAGGAATTAACATGGCTTTGCGCGATGTAATTGTTGCGGCCAATCACCTTGTACCTTTATTGAAAGCAGGGGCTAATTGCGAGGATATTGACTTAGCATTATCGCGGATTCAGGCAGAACGCGAACCGGAAATTATTCGCGCCCAACAACTTCAAGCACAAGAAGCGTGGAAAGGCGAACAACTGCGAAAAAATGGATTATTGCGTTTATTGATGATGCAAGCGGCTCCGTTTTTGGGTGAAAAAATTAAACAATTTTGGGTAAAAGGACAGTATGAATTGCGCCAAGGAGTAACAGAGGTAAAATTGGTTGTGTGAAAAGAGGAAATTCACAATTAGGAGAAAATTGTATGCGATCGACAACTCTCAAAGGACCGATCGGCACTATTCACATCATCGAAGCCAGCCCGCCTATCAGCGCTGGGGAGTCGGAACCGTTGCCGGTGGTGTTCGTGCACGGTATGACGGTTTCCGCGAGCATCTGGGAGGCGCAGCTTGCCCGTGTCGCCCGTACCCGGCGCGCGATCGCCCTTGATATGCGGGGACACGGCGATTCTGCACCGCCGGAGGACGGCAACTATGCGCCCGCCTCCTGTGCAGCGGATGTTTTCGCGGTACTGGATGGGCTGCGACTCGATCGAGTGGCGATCGTGGGGCACAGTTTCGGTGCTTGTATAGCCCTCGCCACAGCAGCCGCCACACCGCACCGCATCGCGCAGTTGATCCTGGCAGACCCACCTGGAGACTTTACCAAGGTGGCTGCAGATGTGTACGAGGCACGGATCGTTCCCTACCAGAGGGCTCTGGAGACGGAGGATTGGCGGGCTGCTGTGGAAAGCAGCTTCAATGAGGCGCTGACAGGAAGCAGGGCCGATACGCGCGATCGGATTCTCGCTTGCTTGGCTGCGACTCCACAGGATTGTCTGTGTGGAATGTCTCGCGGGATGTTTGCCTTTGAAGCTGTTGATGCTCTCGATCGCTACCTAGCAGCCCCTGGAACACGGGCCCACGCCATTATTGCTCCCTCAAACACTTTTCCGTTCAGCCTCCACATCCTCCGTCCCACACTGACGACAACTACGATCGCCGATACTGGACACTGGCTGATGCTGGATGCGCCGGAGGCCTTTGCTAGGGAACTTGATATCTGTTTGGAAGGTTTTTAATATAGATTTCGACAAAATCTGTTAGTTTTGCCATAATTCATCGAGAGTTAAGTTGTGGGGGTTTTTGAGGATGAAGGCGTTGTTGTCTTTGATTAAGTCACCGCTACAGAGAATCGGTAAGCGTTCTTGATAAGCTTTAATCGCCAGAATATAATCTTTGTCTGCGAGTGAAGTTTGAATTTTCCGCAATTTGTCAGCTACAAGACCTAGGAGAGTTATTTCGCCACTTAATTTTTGGGTATTTGGGGTGTGAATTTGCATAACAATTCCCTGAATAGTCGTGTTGGGAATGCGGGTAAGTAGTTCGCTTAAAATTTCAATTTGAGGGCGATTTTCTGCGTTTTCTAGGGTTTGGATTGCCTCGCGGATGCGGGCTGCATAATCTCCCAGGTTTTCCCGGTTAGGTAGCAATATTTCAAATTCTTCTGCGTCGGCTGTTGGTTTGTGCCAAAGTGTGGCATTATCTAAGAAAGGTTGGTCTTCATGCCAGCCGTGAGTTTGTAAGTAATTTCTCAGTTGATTTAGCTTGATTGTTTCGAGAGTTTGGCTATCTTTTACGGTTATTTTCATGGTTGAACTCCTTGGCTAATTCTCTCCATAATTGACTGAAGGGCGGCGACTGTAAATTGGTTGGTTCTGGGGATGACTACGGTGACAGTGCTTGTGTTTTGTGTTTTTGGCTTTCCCCGCAACGATATCCAATATCCGCAGCCTCTGATGCAAAGTTCTGTTTCGGAGTGGGTTAACCAGTCTTCGGGTGTTTCTGGAATTAAAACGACAACTAAAATTCGGGGAATGGCGAAGTCATCCATTCTTAAGTCGTCGTAGTTTTTGAGCTTGAGGGGGTAGCGGATAAAGTGATTGTCTTGGATATCACTTGATGTAGATTTTAACTGCAATTCTAAGCGAGGTGCTCTGATGGGACCAGTCCCGCCTTTCGCAGCTACTCCCAAATCCACGCTGTCATCGTCTACGAAGGGTTTGTAGAGGGAATAGCCGGCAACGGTGGTGATAGCTTGCAGGTAGATGTTGCTGAATTGTTCTTTTTGTTGGTTGATGTCCACTTTTTACGTAGCGATTATTCTTGTTAATCTATTTGGTAGGACATTATAGATAAATTCATATCATGTGGGTTGCCAAAAAATTATTAATTCCTTGAATCATCAGATACACCTGGCTACGATTAAACTCATCAAAATTTCCGTGAGCTGCACTATTCCGAATATCAGCCCAGGCTCTAAGCTGCTTAGCTGTTAGTTCATTAAATAAGTTATTTTTTTTCAAGACATCAATCAAAGGGGTGAGTGTTAGGGGTTTACCGTTGTTATTATTGACTGTTGGTATGGACGGACTCTGCTTATCACAGAGAGTTCGTAGAGATTTCTCTAAAACAGCTCCCGCTAATACGGCTGCTGGTACATCGTCATATTGACCAGACTGACCCTCTGCTAACAACTGTTCTGCTTGACTCATATAATCTGCTGCTATTGCAGCTTCTATCTCAAGTCCCAAATCTCCTAAATAACCTTTTTGAAAGTCATCTTTCAATCCTTTTAAATGAGAAATGCGGGTATTCAAGTGATCTGGAGGATAGGACAAACTTACTGTTTCCTCCAATAATTTTCGATGAACACTCCTTGGAGGAATGATTTGATCTAGTAACGATAAATAGTTTAAATGCCACACCTCTAGTTTTTGTCGATCTTCAATTTCTTGTTGAGTTAAAGGTCTAGTTACTCCACCCGGGACGCTGAAGTAACCATTGGAAATATATTTAATAACTTTATAAATCCTTTCTCCTTCTTGTATAAGTTCATCAAACCGAGCGAGATATTTGTTGAAAACGCTAGGCGGTAGTGTCATTACAATGATGCCTCAAAAAAAAATCCGTATCTTTAACACGAAGCTCGCCCGAGAGAACCTTGTGGAGTAGGGTATCGCGAATGGCTCCAAGTGTGCGCGATTTTCGATAAAAGTTATCTCGACTTCGCACTCTCCAATTTTATCATTCCTCCTCAATTTCCACATCCACCGCTTCTAATACCATTTTTTTAAAGATGTGATAGAGATAAAGAATGTAAAATCCAAGACCATCCGGTGATAAAACCAATGACGCGAGCGGTGAAAGATGCCAAAACTTCCTGGACTTTTGTGCGGAGTTCGTCAAGATTACTAAACA
>NZ_JAUBQH010000126.1:0-4425 GCF_036701145.1 Microcoleus sp. Pol17C6 | reverse complement strand
GGCGGGGTACGACCATACATTTTAACTATTTGATGACTTCAGGAATATTATACTATGGCTAAAGTGATGAAAGAGCGCTACACACTCTTTAAAGGATGGCTACCTTTAAGCCAACCTGCCGGGTTCATGGCACTCCTCGTTCTCAAACGCCCGCTGATTTTGACAGCGTTACCTTTCCTCTCGTACTAAAGTATGTAGGCTCTAAAGATTGGGGCACGCAAAGGGCGATCGATCTTAATATAAAAAATTATCCATTCAATGGAATCAACCTCCTTAAATTAAAGCAAAAACAACGAGAGTGGTAGGACTTGAACCCACAACATCCGCGTCCGAAGCGCGGCGCTCTATCCATTGAGCTACACTCCCATAAATTGGTAGTCTTGGGAGGATTTGAACCTGCAACATCTTGCTTGTAAGGCAAACGCTCTACCGTTGAGCTACAGGACTACAAAAGCGGATGATGGGACTCGAACCCATGCGCTGAGAATGGCATACTCAGATGCTAGCCTTTACATCACACCCGCAAACCGATTTGAGATTTGAAATTTTGGATTTAACTGAGATGTTGCACCATTGTTAATAAGCCTTTTATGAACTGCCAAGATGCCCGTTCCACAAGAAAATCTACTCTTTGTGGAACAGGCATCTTGCCTGTTCTGGAGAAGGGTGCAAGATGTGAGATTTAACAAACTTCTTGTTTCCCTAAGCGGATAACGAGGCTCGAACTCGTGCCTAGAGTTTGGAAGACTCGAATGCTACCGTTACACCATATCCGCAATTGTGGGGCTGGTGATAGGAATTGAACCTACAACCGACTGATTACAAATCAGTTGCTCTGCCTAATTGAGCTACACCAGCACGCCAAGCAGATGGCGAGATTTGAACTCGCAAGAAAGCTTTACAAGAACCTCATGTTGCCAATTACATCACACCTGTATTTTTGGTGGCGGGGGCAGGAGTTGAACCTGCTATTAAGAGGCTTATGAGACCTCCAAGCCTACCCAGGCTACTTCACCCGCGATGTCACCAAATACCCCTGACTGGCATCGAACCAGCACTAACTAGATCCTAAATCTAGCGCCTCTACCAATTGGGCTACAGGGGCAAAACCGATTTGAGGTTTGAGATTTGAGATTTTAGATTGAATAAAACCTCATACCCCTGACAGGCCTCGAACCTGCAAAAAACACTCGTTCTGAGCGAGTGATGTTTTCCAATTACATCACAGGGGTAAAGTCGGGATGGTTGGATTTGAACCAACGACTCCATGCTCCCAAAGCATGGCTTCTGGCCGCTGAATTACATCCCGTTCATGCTCCTAGTGAGACTCGAACTCACAATCAAAATAAAACAGATTTTAAGTCTGCCGCGTCTGCCAATTCCGCCACAGGAGCAAGTAGAAACTTAGTTAAAAATTTGGTACTCCTGGTGAGATTTGAACTCACACAACACAATTTTTGAAATTGCGGCCTCTGCCAATTGGGCTACAGGAGTGTAATTGATCTGCTTTGGTAATAGCAGAACTGGGAAGGCAGGGCTCGAACCTGCATTTTGCCGCTTTCAAAGAGCGGTGCCCTACCAATTAGGCGACTTCCCAATTATTGGATGCCGAGGCAGGGGTTGAACCTGCAACCTCATCGTTCAGAGCGATGCGACTTGCCTTTCGTCCACTCGGCAATTGAAAAAATGGCTGCCCCAGTAGGACTCGAACCTACAACCTAGCGGTTAACAACCGCTTGCTCTACCATTGAGCTATAAGGCAACGCAATCCCCCAAGTCAGTATCGAACTGACGACCTCTTGTTCTTCACACAAGCACTCTACCAACTGAGCTATCGGGGGAAAACGGAGAAGGAGGGATTTGAACCCTCGACGGCTGTTAAACCGCTCTTTCTTAGCAGGAAAGCGCCTTAAGCCACTCGGCCACCTCTCCACAGCGAGAACGGAGGGATTTGAACCCCCAAATCTTCAGTTTCGTAGACTGAGATGTTATCCAGTTACACCACGTTCTCAAGATTGCAACTGCATATTAAACGCAGTTACAAATGGGTCGGGCTGGAATTGAACCAGCAACGCTTTAAGCTACTGTTTTACAGACAGCTACCCACGCCAATAGGAGGGCCGACCCAAGATATAAATTTTGGTAGGTCGTCGAGGAATTGAACCTCGATCCTTCCGCTTAAAAGGCGGCTGCAAAACCATTCTGCCAACGACCCAGGAGAAGTGCTGACGGGAGTTGAACCCGCAATCACTTGGGTGAAAACCAAGCGGCTTAAACCATTTGCCTACAGCACTATAAATTGGCACAGGAACTGAGATTTGAACTCAGAATGCTGGTTTTGGAGACCAGAGTGTTGCCAGTTACACCATCCCTGCTTGTGGTCGCAGCGGCGGGATTTGAACCTGCATTGACCAAGGTATGAACTTGGCGCTTTACCATTAAGCTACGCTGCAATGTCACTTTCGCTTCGTTCCTTTTCAAAGTTAAATAAATTAATTAAAAGACTGTTAGTTTAATCTTTTAATTTCTATTTTTTAATTTCTGATTGGGAACAGAGGTTAGGGCGGGATTTGAACCCGCGAAAATCGGTTTTGCAGACCGACGCCTTCAACCACTCGGCCACCTAACCTGGGAGTCCCGACGAGGTTTGCACTCGCAATCTTCTCCTTGAGGGGGAGACGGCTTGACTTTTGCCTACGGGACTTTGACCCCCGCCGAAAAACGGATACTTGCTTTCCGACAGGAGGTGTGGATTTTAGACCAAAGTTCCAGTTCCTAGATTCTTCTCCTGTGGAGTAAATCTAAAATCTAAAATCTAAAATCTAAAATCGACTGACGGGAGTAACGAGACTTGAACTCGCAACCTTTCGCTCGACAGGCGATTGCTCTGACCGATTGAGCTATACCCCCGCGAAAATGAACAATATTCTGTCCTTGAATTACTCAAGTTGGGACGGGGTGGCGGTTGATTCCGCGTACTACAACCCGATCGGGCTTTTGTTGCCGGAGTCTACACCGCCGATGTCCACAATTATGTGACACGATTAACTTCCTATTCAGTTTTCAAGGTTCATATTGCTCGTCGGGCAAGGCTTTGAAGCTCTTTCCCCTTCGCCATACATTTATAATACATTTGTATTACAAAACTGTCAAGGGGGTAATACAACTTTTTTTTAAATTGGGTTTTTTAAAGGGGTGTCGATCGCTCCCACCAACACTCTGTATTCCCCAAAACCCTTACAGATAAAGAATTTTTGCTGCTAAACTGATGTTGTGGCGCAAGGTAAATCTGATGCTGAAACTGTACTACACTCTAATAGCTCTGAATTCTCGCCGTCGCGCGAGGTGGCTCTTCTGGAAAATGCGATAATCAGCTTTTAGATATCAAATACTACAAATCAAACCTTGTCTGAATTGCCCTTAACTCCCGCGCCGGCAACCCCAGAACCCGATCGCCCAAACCTCCCTCACTGGCTACACTCCTTGGATACCTGTCCCAGTACCAACAGTTGGGCGATCGCCCGCGCGGCCCAACTCCACCACGGAGATGCAGTATTTACCAAGCGACAAACCAGCGGGCGCGGCCAACACGGGCGCACTTGGCACGCCCCAACTGGTGTCTTAACTGTTAGTTTTGTACTCGACAACCTCGACCCCAATCTGTTGCCGGGACTCAGTTTAGCAGCCGGTTTAGCCGTGATTTACGCGATCGAAGATTTGGTTCCCGACTGTCGCGATATGCTGCGCCTGAAATGGCCAAACGATGTCTGGATCGATCGCCACAAATTAGCCGGAATTCTCTGCGAAGCCACGAACGGCAATGTTTCTGGCAAAACTCGCGCCGTTGTAGGAATTGGACTCAACCGCTGCGTAGATTTCGCGGCTGCGGGATTGGATGAAAGGGATCTCGGCAATGCGGTAAGCTTGCATTCTATTGCTAGTACAGTACCAGATGAACTGTGTTTGGTCGATCGACTGCGGCACTATTTACTCGAACTAGCCGATATGTTTTCTACCACAGACAAGCCAGCCTCCAAGTCCGGTTTAGCGCTACTTTTGCCGGAATTGCGTCGCCGCGATGCGTTGATTGGCTGCCCGGTGGCGATCAAACTTGCGTCGGAAACTATCTGCGGAGAAGCCGCCGGCATTGACGGAAGCGGCCGCTTGTTAATATGCTTGGCGGGCGATCGAATACAAGCCTTTACCTCTGGGCGAGTTCGATTAATTTAAGAGGAAGAAGGAAGAAGGAAGAAGGAAGAAGGGAAATGCAGTCAGAGCAATATTTTCAGCGCTCAAAAATGTCCTAACCTTCTTGCCAGTTACTATAAATTAACAGAAAGAAGTCATTACTGTAGTTTAGACTAAAAAATGAGCGCAGCTAAAAGTAGCTACCTTTGAATCTTAGGCAAGCTGTTGCTCAAAAAC